>JALQUQ010000230.1 GCA_023263735.1 Paracoccaceae bacterium
GGGCTGATCCCCTTGGATAAGTGGTTCGGCTATTGGCACGACGGATCGAAAGAGGGCGATGCCATCATGAAAGCCCGGTTCGAGAAGAAGAAGGCGCGGATGAACGCCAAGGCCGCCCGCACCTGACCCCGAAATCCGGCGCGCTTCCGGAGGAGGGGCAGGCCGGACCAATCCCACAGTTTCAAAACCCCGCCCGGAAAACCGGCGGACCCAAGGGAGGAGACAGACCATGAAACTTGCAAACCTGACGAAGGTTCTTGCCACCACCGCGCTTGTCGCGCTGACGGCGACAGCCGCGATGGCGGCGGATATCGCCGTGATCGGCGGATCGAACGACGACGCCTTCTGGAACAAGATCAAGAAGGGCATCGATGATGCGCGTCCGGCCGTCGAGGCCAATGGCGGCACCGTCAACTATCTGCGTCTGGCAAACTATGACAACTTTGCCCCCGATGTCGTGCAACTGATCCGCACCGCGATCAGCATGGAAGTCGACGGTCTGGTCATCCCGAACTGGGTTCCGGAGGCCGAAGATCCGGCGATCAAGGATGCGATGGCCGCAGGCATCAAGGTGATCCTGATGAACGCGGGCGGCGCCGACAAGGCACGCGAACTGGGCGCGATCAACTATATCGGCAACGAGGAATATCCGGCCGGCGTGGCGGGGGGCGAGTACTTTGCCAAAGCCGGCAAGAAGAACGTCCTGTGCGTGAACACCCTTCCGGGGGCGGCCAATACCGAAGCGCGCTGCAAGGGCGTGGCGGATGCAATGGGGGCGGCGGGCGTGGTCTCGACCCAGCTTCCGCTGCCGACCACCTCCTTTGGGGATGCAACGGCCGTGGCCGAGGCGATCAAGGCCGAGCTGATGAAGGATGAAACCATCGACGGCGTCATCACGATCAGCGCGGGCGATGCCGACAGCGCCGCCATCGGGGTGCAGCAATCGGGCCGCGCCGATGCGGTCTCGCTGGCCTCGTTTGACCTGAACGAGGCGGGTCTGGCCCGCATCAAGGACGGCGCGCAGCTCTTTGCGATCGACCAGCAGCCCTATCTGCAAGGCTTCCTTGCCACCTCGATCCTTGCTTCGGCCATCGACTTCGGCACCGACCTGCCGACCTTCCCGGTGCTGACCGGCCCCGGAATCGTCGATGCCTCGAACATCGAGGCCACGCTGGCCGGCGTCGCCAAGGGCGCACGCTGATCGTGATGACCATCCGGCCCGCCTGACCGCGGGCCGGCCCCCTTTGCCGACGCGACACGCGTCACCCTTGGTCTGACGGAAAGGGAAACGCCATGACCTCTACCACAGCAAACCGGCCTGCCGACACCACGCCGGCGCAGGGCCCTGCCCTGTCGATCGGCGGCCTTCTGCGCCGCCCCGAGGCCGGGGCGTTTCTGGGCCTTCTGGCCGTTCTGCTCTTTTTCGCGGCCTTCGGCGGACTGACCTTCCTGAAACCCGCAGGCATGTCGAGCTGGCTGAACGTGGCCGCGAACCTGGGCATCATCGCCATTCCGGTGGGCCTTTTGATGATTGCTGGCGAACTCGATATCTCGGTCGGGGCCATGGTGCCCTTCGGGGCGATGACGGTGGCCGTCATCTCGGGCCATTATGGCCTGTCGATCTGGCTGGGCATCGCGGTGACCATGACCTTTGGCGTCACCGTCGGCCTGATCAACGGCTATATGGTGATCCGCACCGCCGTGCCGTCGCTGATCGTCACGCTGGGCAGCCTGTTCGCGGTGCAGGGCATCGTTCTGGGCCTGACCGTCCTGATCACCAAATCCACCTCGGTCGCGCTGACGGTCCAAGGTCCGGCCAAGGCGATCTTTGGCGATTTTCTGTTCGGCGGGCAACTGCAGGTCATGGTGCTCTGGTGGCTGGCGCTGACGGCGGCCTATGTCTTTTTTGTCCATCTCTCGCCCAAGGGGAACTGGATCTTTGCAATGGGCGGCGACAAGGTTTCGGCCCGCAACGCAGGAATCCCGACCGACCGGATGACGATCCTGCTCTTCGTCCTCTCCTCGACCTCGGCCGCCTTCATCGGCATGTGCCAGGCGATCCTTTACAATTCGGCGCAGGTCGCGGGCGGGCAGAGCTTCATCTTCAACTCGATCATCTCGGTCGTGGTGGGGGGCGTGCTCTTGACCGGGGGCTTTGGGTCGGTGGTGGGCATCTTCTTTGGCACCATCACCTTTGCCATCGTCAATCAGGGCATCTATTACACCGATTTCGACCGGAACTGGTCGGCCCTGATCATCGGCGTCCTGCTGCTGCTTGCAGTGCTGATGAACAACACCTTCCGCAAGATGGCCCTTTCCGCCACCACCAAGAAGAAAGGGGCTTAAGATGACCGCTCCCATCCTTGCGCTGAAGAGCATCAACAAATCCTTCGGCCCCATCGACGTCTTGCATGACATCACCCTCGAGGTGCGCCCCGGAGAGGTGCTTTGCCTGCTGGGCGACAATGGCGCGGGCAAATCGACGCTGATCAAGATCCTGTCCGGTGTCCACCAGCCCACCACCGGGACAATCGAGCTTGACGGGCAAGAGGTGACATTCCCCGCGCCCCGTGTCGCGCAAGAGGCGGGGATTTCCACCGTCCACCAGTTCGGCGGCACCTTTCCCCTGATGTCGATCGGGCGCAGTTTCTTTATCGGGGTCGAACCCACCAAGGGCTGGGGGCCGTTCAAAGTGTATGACCGCGCCCGCGCCAATGCCATCGCGGTCAAGGCCGTCCAAGAGATGGGGATCACCCGCATCACCGATGGCGACCGTCTGGTGGGCGGGCTGTCGGGCGGGGAACGCCAATCGCTGGCCATCGCCCGGGCGGTGCATTTCGGGGCCCGCGTCCTGATCCTCGACGAACCCACCGCCGCCCTTGGGGTCAAGCAGGCGACCCATGTCCTGCGCATCGTGAACGAGGCGAAACGGCGCGGTCTGGCCGTGATCTTCATCACCCATCAGGTGATGCATGCCATGGCCGTGGGCGATCATTTCGCCGTGCTGATCCGGGGCGCTGTCGCCGCCGATTTCCGCAAGGGCGAAAAGACGCGCGAAGAGATCACCGATCTGATGGCCGGGGGCGCCTCGATGGCCAGCCTGGAGGCCGAGATCGAAGGTTACATGGCCAGCCACGGCGGCCACCCGCCCCCGTTGACCCAGGCCTGATCCCGATTGGCCCCTTTGCGCCTCTCCCACCGCTGACGGGCCTTAACGGCGGTCCGATCTCTCCCGGACCGCCGCTCCCTGACTGACCCTGACCCAAGGATTTCCCATGCCAAGCTGGACCCGCGCCTGTGCGACCGATGACATCGAACCCGATGACCTGATCCGCTTTGACCACGGCAATCAGACCTTCATCATCATCCGCAGCGAGGAAGACAGCTTTCACGCGATGGATGGCATCTGCAGCCATGAAAACGTACATCTGTGCGACGGGCTGGTGATGGAGGGCACGGTCGAATGCCCCAAGCACAACGCAACTTTCGACTACCGCACGGGCGAGGCAACGCGTGCGCCCGCCTGCGTGAACCTGAAAACCTTCCCCGTCCGGGTCGAGGACGGCCAAGTCTATATCGAGATCTGAGATGACCTTCCAACTTGCCGCCTGCGCGGAAATGCTCTGGCGTGACCGCCCCATCGATTGGCGCGCCGCGCGCCTGAAGGAAATGGGCTTTGGCGTGGGCCTGTGGAACTGGCCCGCCCATGACCTGACCGCGCTGGAGCGGACGGGGGCGACCTTTACCATCATGAACGGTTATCTCGAGGGGCGGCTGGCCGACAAGGAGGGCGCAGAGATGCTGCTGGCCTCGGCCCGCGAAACGGCCGCGGTGGGCAAGCGGCTTGGCGTGCACCGGCTGAACCTGCATGGCACGGGGCTTGGCGATATGGGCATCCCGATCCCGCGGATCGGCTCGCACGCGCCGGGGGCAGAACTGCGCGCCCGCGACACGCTGAACCGCATCTGCGATCTGGGCGAAGAGATGGGCGTCGTCTTTACGCTGGAAAACCTGAACCCCATCGACCATCCGGGCTGCCCGTTCGGATCGACCGAAGCGGTGCTGTCGCTGGTGTCTGCCGTCAACCGCCCGCAGCTGCGCATCAACCTTGATCTGTACCACACCCAGATTGGCGAGGGCGATCTGATCCGCTGGTGCGCGGCCTGCCTGCCCTGGATCGGCGAGGTTCAGGTGGCCGACAATCCGGGCCGCTGTGAGCCCGGCACCGGAGAGATCAACTACCATGGCGTGGCCAAGGCCCTGAAAGACATGGGCTATGCCGGCCCCGTCGGCATGGAAGCCTTTGCCAAGGGCGATGAGGAGGCTGCCCTCGAAGCCTTCCGCAGCGCATTCACGGTGTAATCATGGTCCACAAGGCAAACCGCCCGACCGTCCACGACATCCGCGCGATGAAGGCGCGGGGGCAAAAGATCTCCATGCTCTATGTCACCACGCTGGAAGAAGCGGCGGCGGCGGATGCGGCGGGGATCGACATGCTGTCGATCGAAGGCCGCTTCTTTACCCCCGAAATGCGCGAGGCGGCGGGCCGCTGCTTTGTGCAGGTGGGCCTGCCCTTTGGCGGCTGGGGCAAATTCGAGGGGCGGCACCTGTCGACCGCCGAGGATTACCTGCGCGCGGCCTTTCATTTCACCGCGATGGGGGGCGACTGTTTCTACTGTGCCGCAAGCCTCGATATTCAAAAGGTGCTTTGCGACAACCATGTTCCGATCGTGGCCCATGTGGGGCTGATC
>JALQUQ010000231.1 GCA_023263735.1 Paracoccaceae bacterium
GCCCTGCGTCTTCGGGCATGCCCAGCATGATGTTCAGGTTTTGCACCGCTGCGCCCGATGCCCCTTTGCCCAGATTGTCCAAAGTGGCCAGCAAAACGACGCGATCCCCTTCGGCATTCGCATGGACCGAGATTTCCAACATGTTGGTGTTGTTCAGGCGTTCCGGATCGATTCGCGGCCCAAGCGCCCCCTCCGCCAAAACCTTGACGAACTGCGCCCCCTGATAATGGTTGGCCAGTGTCTGACGCAGATCGTCGGCCTTTGTTCCTGTGGGCAGGTGCAGCGGGATCTGTACGATCATCCCTTGGGCATAATGCCCGACCGAAGGGATAAAGATCGGCCGCACGGTCAGCCCGGAATAAAGCGAAATCTCGGGGATGTGTTTGTGCCGGTGTTCCAGCCCATAGACAAAGAAGTTCCCGGCCGAATTTTCGACCTCGAACTCGGCAATCATCGACTTTCCGCCGCCGGAATAGCCCGAAACGGCGTTGATCGTGATGGGGGTGTCCTTCGACAACGTCCCCGCCGCCACCAATGGGGCCAGCAGCGAAATGGCACCTGTCGAATAGCAACCCGGGTTCGAAACATATTTGGCCGATTTGATCCGGGCCCGGTTGTCGGCCGAAAGCTCGGCAAAGCCAAAGGCCCAATCCGGATTGACCCGATGCGCCGTCGAGGCATCGATGATCCGGGTGGGCAGGTCACTGGCCAAAGCCACCGATTCCTTGGCCGCGTCATCGGGCAGACACAGGATCGCCACATCCGCAGTCGCATAGGCCTCGCGCCGCGCGGCCGGGTCTTTCCGGCGCTCAGGATCGATCTGGACAAGGCTGACATCGGCACGCTTGATCAGTCGCTCGCGAATCTGAAGACCCGTCGTACCAGCTTCACCATCAATAAAAACCTTGGCGGTCATGGGAGGACTCCTTTCGTCGAGAACGGGGGCCTCTATCGCACTTTGGCGATGCGATTTCCAGAAAGATCGTCAGGGGCTGAAATTCCTGCGGCAAAGCGACAATTGCGCACGTATCGCACCGGAGGGCACGGAAAACCATTGCCGCAAAACCGCCGAATTGGTAACCAAAGATTACCAAAGCGGAAGGTAGCGCCATGCCCGTCATCACTTGCATCGATGATCTCAAGAAACTGCACAAACGTCGGACGCCCAAGATGTTCTACGATTACGCAGAGTCAGGCAGCTATACCGAGCAGACCTTCCGTGAAAACACGACGGATTTTCAGCAGCTTCGCCTGCGCCAAAAGGTGGCCGTCGATATGTCGGGCCGGTCGACCGCAACGACGATGGCCGGCTTCCCGGTTTCAATGCCCGTCGCCCTTGCGCCGGTCGGACTGACCGGGATGCAGCGGGCGGATGGCGAGATCAAGGCAGCCCGGGCGGCCGCGAAATTCGGTGTGCCCTTCACCTTGTCCACCATGTCGATCTGTTCGATCGAGG
This sequence comes from Paracoccaceae bacterium, assembly GCA_023263735.1. Taxonomy (GTDB): domain Bacteria; phylum Pseudomonadota; class Alphaproteobacteria; order Rhodobacterales; family Rhodobacteraceae; genus Pseudotabrizicola. The sequence goes on from JALQUQ010000231.1 coordinate 1,457, forward strand.
ATGTTGCAGCGCATTCGTCGGCCCCGTTCTGGTTCCAGCTTTACGTCATGCGTGACGAAGACTTTGTGGACCGGATCATCCAGCGCGCCAAAGATGCGAAATGTTCGGCCTTGGTCCTGACACTTGATCTGCAAATTTTGGGGCAACGTCATAAGGATCTGAAAAACGGTCTGTCCGCGCCGCCCAAACTGACCGTTCCCGTTATGTTGGATCTTGCCACCAAATGGCGTTGGGGTCTTGAGATGCTGGCCACCAAGCGGCGGTTCTTTGGCAATATTGTCGGACATGCCAAAGGGGTGGGCGATGCGTCGAGCTTGATGAGTTGGACGGCCGAACAATTCGACCCGCAGTTGGACTGGGGCAAGATCGGACGTATTCGCGACAAATGGGGCGGAAAACTCATCCTCAAGGGGGTTCTGGATGAAGACGATGCCCGCCGAGCCGCCGAGTTTGGTGCCGACGCGATTATCGTCTCAAACCATGGCGGGCGGCAATTGGACGGGGCCCTTTCGGCCATCAAGATGTTGCCCAGAATCGTTGATGCCGTGGGGGATAAGGTCGAGGTCTGGATGGATTCGGGCATCCGCTCGGGGCAGGATGTCCTGAAGGCCCTCGCGCTTGGTGCCAAAGGAACGATGATTGGCCGCAGCTATATCTATGGCCTGGGCGCCATGGGGGAAGCGGGTGTCACCAAGGCGCTTGAGGTGATCCGAAAAGAGCTGGATATCTCGATGGCGCTGTGCGGCGAAAAGAACGTCAAGGACTTGGGGCGCCACAATCTGATGATCCCAAGAATTTTTCGGGCGATTTCCAGTAAGGCGACAAATCTTTTGAAAAAGATTTGCAAATTCCTTCCTAAGGAATTTGTCTGTCGCGCGGGGGTCTTTGCGGTCTGCCCTAGGGTGGGCCGTTCCAAGGCGGCATAATTCTCCTTTCCTTTCGCGCAATTCCCCGATATAGGCGCGCGGTCACGTCGTTCACCCTTGGAGGGCGACGGACCTAACCAAATGGAGAACCTACATGGCTGGTGAGATTCCGGATCTGATCGCCGAGGTGCGGACGGGGACAGGCAAGGGGGCCGCTCGTCAAGCTCGTCGTGAGAGCTACGTGCCCGGTATTGTTTACGGTGGTGGCAAAGAGCCGCTTCCGCTGAACTTCAAATACAACTACCTTTTGAAGAGCCTCAAGAACGGCCGCTTCCTGTCCACCTTGTTCAACCTCAAGGTTGAAGGTCAGGAAGACGTTCGTGTGATCTGCCGCGCCGTTCAGCGCGACGTGGTCAAGGACCTTCCGACCCACGTGGACCTGATGCGCCTGCGTCGGACCTCGCGGATCAATCTGTTCATTCACGTGAACTTTGAAAATGCTGACAAGGCTCCGGGCCTGAAGCGCGGCGGCACCCTGACCGTCGTTCGTTCCGAGGTTGAGCTGGAAGTGACCGCTGGTGACATTCCGGATCACATCACGGTCGACCTGACCGGCCGTCAGATCGGCGATGTGATTCACATCAACGACATCGAACTGCCGGCTGGGGCCAAGCCCACGATCAACCGTAACTTTGTCATCGCGAACATCGCCGCACCGTCGGGTCTGCGTTCGGAAGACAATGCGGATGGCGCAGAATAAGACTTGCCTTGCAAGGATGATAAAGAAGCGCAGCGGCACAGGTCGCTGCGCTTTTTTCATGGCCTGAACAGATCAGCCAATGCCATGTGCTCGATAAATCGGGGATCTTGGGCCGGGTCGCGGCCATCGACAGCGCATAAGCGCGTCAGATAATCGGCACAGCAGGCATGGTGCAAAGCGCGCACGCCGGGCAGCTCCATCGCCTCGGCGTGGATGCGATCGAAAGCGGTCGCATGTGCAAGAGCAGAGCGATCCACATTTTCGTTCCGATCGTACCATTCGAAATAGCTGAGCGTATAGCGATCGTGACCGGCCACGGACGATTTCTGGCCCATTTTCAGCATATAGCTTTCATAAGAGCGGACCATGTAATGGTTCATCTGCGCCGTTGCATAGGTTTGGCGTCCGGCCGGCATCTTGCGCATGTAATCGCCGCGCGGGCTGTAACTGTCGATCACCCGCTGATCGGCATCGACCCAGACATAGGGCGGCGTGCCCCATTTGGCAGCGCGTGGTTGCGCCAGCCATTTGGGGCCATGTTCGCCCAGTCGTCGAAACCAGCCCGGCCGCTGATGGATACATTTGATCCAGCGTCCAGATCGATCTCCCGCTTCGGCGCAGTGAAGAAATTGACGATGGGTCAGACCATCCGACCAGCGCGCGTTTCCCCCGGTGCCAAAAACGCGCCAGTTGATGGCCATCCCGAGGAAGGGGGCATCCTCTGGCACCAGATCGCGAATCTCTCCGGCCCCTTTGTGAATGACCAGAAACTCATCAACATCACAAACCAACACCCAATCCGCGCCCGCGACTTCTGGCAATGTCTTGGCCGCTGCCAGTTTTTGCGCACAAATCCCGCTGTCAGGGGTGACGACATGGGGCAGATGTGTGATCCAACCGGCCGAAGCCAAAGCGTCAAGCAACTGTGGTGAATGATCGGTGCAATCGTTGGTGACGACGACGATGTTGTCAAAGCCCAAGCGCCGATACCAACTGACCCATTCGACGATATAGGGGCCTTCGTTTTTCATCGAACAGACGACAGTAAAACGCATGCGGCCCCCAAACACTTTGCCCGATACTTGACGGGGGGGCGGGCCTCGGTCAAGGAGGGTTGCGGCTTGGCGGAGGATTGCCATGAAACTCTTTGTCGGACTTGGAAATCCGGGTGCGAAATATGCGGGCAACCGCCATAACATCGGGTTTATGGCCTTGGATCAGATCGCGCGCGATCACGATTTTTCGCCGTGGAAATCAGCGTTCAAAGGTGAGGTTGCCGAGGGGCGTCTGGGTCGGGAAAAGGTGCTGCTTTTGAAGCCGGGCACCTTTATGAACCTGTCGGGTGAATCGGTTCGGGCCGCTTTGGATTTCTATAAGCTGTCGGTTGCCGATATCGTGGTGTTTCACGATGAGCTTGATCTGGCGCCGGGACGGTCTCGGCTCAAGCAGGGCGGCGGGCATGCGGGGCATAATGGCCTGCGTTCTATCCACGCCCATGTCGGTGAAGCCTATGCGCGGGTCCGATTGGGCATTGGACGGCCATCAGGTCCATGCAGGCGCAGTTCGATCCTGGCACGCTGGAGCGCGCGCTACGCTGGCTCAGCGTCAAGGAAAGCCGTGCCAGCTTCGTGATCGAATCGGAGGGGCGCG
>JALQUQ010000232.1 GCA_023263735.1 Paracoccaceae bacterium
CAAGGGGACGTTCCTGTCCGGTCTTCCCGGTGGGTTGGGCCGGATCAGCTATTCCGACGGCTCCAGCTATGTGGGCGATTTCGTCAAGGGCCGCCCCGAAGGACGCGGCAAATTCACGGCCGCCGATGGCGAACAGATCGAGGCGGATTGGAAAGCCGGGGAAATCGTCAAAGTCATCGCCCGCAAAGGCGGATCGACCCCCAAGGTCGAGCTGTGGCGCGTCAAACCCGGCGTCTCTGATGGCTATCTGAACGTGCGCGGCGGCCCCGGAACCATGTACCCGGTGTTGTTCCAACTGGATGCAGGGACAGGCGGCATCTCGGTGTCAGATTGCCGCAAACCGGATGCCGGGGGCGGAAAATATGAGTTCTGCTTTGTTCTGGCCAATGGCAAAACCGGTTGGGCCAGCCTGAACGGATTGGAGCGCCAGTGATCCGCCTTGGCCTTTGCGCCGCGCTGGTCGGTGGCCTTTTGCTTGCGCCCGTGGGCGGGTTTGGTGGCCCCTTGCCCGAGGGCTATGTGCGTTTGGCCGATGTGGCGCCGGGCATTGCAACCGACATGCGCTATGCGCGGGCGTTCAATTTCACCGATGGCCCGGTGCCCGGATATGACAGCCCGACCTGCATCCTGACCCAGACCACCGCCAAAGCGCTGGTCAAGGCCGAGGCCGCGCTGAATGCCCAAGGCTTTGCCCTGATCGTCTTTGACTGTTATCGCCCCCAAAGGGCCGTGGATTTCTTTGCCGAATGGGCCGCCCAAGAGGAAAGCCCTGACACCCGGCCCCCCGGGGCGGTTCCGGCCTTGGACACGCCCCCCGATCAGCCCACCGCGAAAGACGTGTTCTTTCCCGATTTCGCCAAATCCGAACTGCATGCCGCTGGCTTTATCGCCCGGACCTCTGGCCATTCCTTGGGCCATACCGTCGATGTGGGACTGAAAACCAAGGGCCACGCGCTGACCCGGCCCGATTTCGCCGACAGCGGTCGATGTGACGGCCCCTTTGCCACCCGCGCGCCGGAATCCGACCTTGACCTTGGCACGGCGTTTGACTGTTTTTCCGCGCTTTCAGCCCATGACGCCAAGGTCAGCCCTGCGGCGCGCCAAAACCGCGCGACGCTGCGCAAGGCAATGGCCGAGGCGGGCTTTGTCGCCTATGGGAAAGAGTGGTGGCACTATCGCAACGCCCGCGACCCCGTCAAACAGGCCCAGACTTTCCCGGTCGATTGACCCTGCCCCTGCGCCAAAACCTTACCGGGCCAAGGCCGGCAAGAACGAATCCATCATGTCTACACTTTGTACACACAAATGGCTGCCGCTACGTCATTCTGGCAGGGGATCGCGCATGGCAGGGCCTGTGAACGCGGGTCATTACCTGCCTCCTGAGCAAAAAGCCAGAGCGGATCGTGCCGCACGCCCCCCGCAGCCCCAAGCGCAAATCGTCAACGTATATCGCTGATTAATAACATATTTTTGCGAAAAACACAGACCATCCCGCCCCGCATTCATTCGGCGAACAACCGCCATTCGGGCCGGGCTTGGGGCTGACCCAAGCCTCCCACCCGGGCGAAGGTCGCCCCTCAACGAAGGCACTTTTCTTTTTTCCGTGCCTTCTCTAGGCTCTTGGGCGGAATAACGATCCAACTCGGGAGATAATAAATGAAAAAACTTCTTCTGGCCTCTGCGGCAACGTTCGCATTTGGCGGCGCCGCAATGGCAGATGACGTGAAAGTCGGCGTGCTGCTGGGCTTCACTGGCCCTCTGGAATCGATCACCCCCGCCATGGGTTCGGCTGCTGAACTCGCCATGGCCGAAGTCAACGCATCCGGCAAATTCGCTCTGGGCAACGTCGTCTCGGTGCGCGGTGACTCGACTTGCGTCGACGCGCCGGCCGCAACCGCTGCCGCCGAGCGTCTGGTCACCTCGGACGGCGTTTCGGCCATCGTTGGCGGCGACTGCTCGGGCGTTACCGGTGCCGTTTTGCAAAACGTGGCCCGTCCGAACGGCATTGGCATGATCTCGCCGTCGGCGACCTCGCCCGCTCTGTCGACCGCCGAAGATGACGGCCTGTTCTTCCGCACCGCCCCGTCGGACGCGCGTCAGGGCGAAATCATGGCCGACATCCTGACCGAAAAAGGCATCAAATCGGTGGCGCTGTCGTTCACCAACAACGACTACGGCAAGGGTCTGGCCGACAGCTTTGCGGCGGCATTCGCAGCCAAGGGCGGCGCCATCACCATTTCGGCCCCGCACGAAGACGGCAAGGCTGACTATGCGGCCGAAGTCGCCTCGCTGGCATCGGCTGGCGGCGAAATGCTGGTCGTTGCAGGCTATGTCGATCAGGGCGGCAAGGGGATCATTCAGGCATCGCTCGACACCGGTGCCTTCTCGACCTTCTATCTGGTTGACGGGATGTATGGCGAGAGCCTGATCTCGGCAATTGGCGACGCCCTGAACGGCTCGTTCGGCGCTGTGCCGGGCACCGACTCGGATGGCGCGGCCAAGTTCCAGGAATTGGCCAAGGCCGCAGGCTTTGATGGCACCTCGGCCTTTACCGCCGAAAGCTATGACGCCGCAGCCCTGATCATGCTGTCGATGGCTGCCGCCGGTTCGACCAATTCGAAAGACTGGTCGGGCAAGGTCATGGATCTGGCCAACGCCCCGGGCGAGCCGATCCTGCCGGGGGAACTGGGCAAGGCGCTGGAATTGATCGCGGCTGGCACCGACATCGACTATGTCGGCGCATCGGCTGTGGAACTGGTGGGCGCGGGCGAATCCGCCGGCAACTATCGCCAGTACGAAATCAAGGACGGCACCATTTCGACCGTCGGCTACCGCTGAGCCGCGGCGAAGGAAACCAACCATGGTCCGGGCAGTGACGCCCGGGCCATGGACACTGAGATAAGGCGCGCCGCCCGCAAAGGGCATCAAAAAAGAAGGGGTGCGCCAAACAGGGGAAAGTCTGATGATCGAGGTCAAAAACCTCCACCGCCATTTCGGCGGCTTTCACGCTGTTGATGGCGCATCGCTGTCCATCGAAAAAGGGTCGATCACGGGGCTGATCGGTCCGAACGGGGCGGGAAAGACAACGCTGTTCAACGTGATCGCCGGACGCCTGCCGCCGACCAGCGGTCAGGTCATCATGGATGGCGAGGATATCACGGGCCTGCCCCCGCATGAGCTGTTTCGCAAGGGGCTGCTGCGGACCTTTCAGATCGCCCATGAATTCGGCTCGATGAGCTGTCTGGAGAACCTGATGATGGTTCCCGATGGTCAAAAGGGCGAGACCTTGTGGAATGCGTGGTTCAACCGCAAAGGCAGTGCGTACGCAGCTATTGCCGCAATGCCTGCCACCACCGAAGCGAGCAAACGCATGCGAGAACTGGCCAAAGAGCACTGGATACCAATCAGGCACAAGATGCCAGCGAAGCCTAACCCCCAGTGCGTAGGAATGAGGTTGGCCAAGGCTATCCCCACCAGGCTGGCCAGCATCCAGCTGAGCCAGTTCAAGGCATCGTTACCTGCAAGATAAGCCTCTTGTTCGTGTCGCAGATCATTGCTTTGGCCTGGATGCGCGTATTTGCGCGTGAACAGCACGTAGCTGATATCTGTGGTCATATAGCCGTGTCCAAGTCGCTGCCACAGGGGTAAATGCATCAAGTACGGCCGCAGATGCAGACTGAACACCACAAAACGCAAATTGACGCAAAACCCTGTGGCCAAAATGATCCACGCCGGCGCCCCGGCAACGATCAGTGGTATGGCGGCCAACTGTGAACTGCCAGCAAACACCATGAACGTCATGGCCACCGCCTCAAACACACTCATGTCCGACTTGACCATGGCCACGCCAGTCATCAGGCCCCAGGCCGCAATACCGGGGGACTGCGGCGCGATGTCTCTCAGCCCCTGTATGAACGCCGGATGTTTGTTCAAACGAGAAAGAAAGAACATCAAGCGCCTTTCAGGCTTTGCCCGGCTTGCAACGGGCAGCCGCGCAAAAAATCTGCTGCACTTAAACGCTTGCCGCCTGGACGTTGCAGCTGCGTCAGGCACAACTGCCCTTGCCCGCAGGCCACGCGCACGCCGCTGGCATCGGCTTGAACCACCGTGCCCGGCTCAGCGGCCTGGGCCAACGGCTCTGCCGTCGCAGCCCAGAGCTTGAGCACCTCGGTCGCACCGCTGTGAACCAAAGGCACCGTCATGCCGGGGAAAGGGTCAAAAGCCCGGATGCGACGCGCCAGCACCTTGGCGGGCAACGCCCAGTCCAGCGCGGCCTCGGCTTTTTCAATCTTGTGCGCGTAAGTGACGCCCTCGGCTGGTTGGGGTGTACGCACCAGCGCATCGGGCTGCGCCAGCGCCTGCACAATGCACTCACCACCCAGCGCGGCCAACTGGTCGTGCAACGTCGCTGTGGTGGCGTCCCACGCTATCGGCATGCTGCGCACCAGCAGCATATCGCCCGTATCCAGCCCGGCGTCCATCTGCATGATGGTGATGCCAGTCTCGGTATCACCGGCCTCAATTGCGCGGTGAATCGGCGCAGCACCGCGCCAGCGTGGCAACAGCGAAGCATGAATATTGAGACAACCACGCGGGGGCAAGTCCAGCGTCCATTGCGGCAGAATCAGACCATAGGCGGCCACCACCATGCACTCGGCATTCGCAGCCAGCAAGGCCTCGCGAGCAGCTGCGGCCTCTTCGGGGTATTTGCCATCCAGGCGCAAGC
>JALQUQ010000233.1 GCA_023263735.1 Paracoccaceae bacterium
GCGGGCGTCTAAAATATCGCACAGCGGTGTATAGCTACCCCCCAGCGCCGTAATGGCCAGCGCCCGCTGCACGCCGGCACGGCTTAGCGCCGTGCGCAGCGCCCCATTGGGGGGCACAAAGGCCGCCCCGGGCATATGCAAGCCCATCATCTCCATCAGCATTTGGTTGGAATTGGCGGTGCCATAAAAGGTGCAGGTGCCCGGCCCGTGATAGCTGGCCATCTCGGCGGCCATCAGGTCTTCGCGGCTGGCCTTGCCCTCGGCAAAGGCGTTGCGCACCTTGGATTTTTCGTCATTCGGAATGCCCGAGGGCATCGGCCCCGCCGGAACGAAAACCGAAGGGATATGGCCAAAGGTTGCGGCGGCCATGATCAGGCCCGGCACGATCTTGTCGCACACGCCCAGCATGAGTGCCGCATCAAACACATCGTGGCTCAGCGAAACCGCAGTAGCCATGGCAATCACATCACGACTGAAGAGGCTCAGTTCCATGCCCGGCGTGCCCTGGGTCACGCCATCGCACATGGCCGGAACCCCGCCCGCCACCTGCACCGTCGCCCCCACCTTGCGCGCGGCGGCACGGATCAGATCGGGATAACGCTCATAGGGTTGATGCGCGGACAGCATGTCGTTGTAGGCGGTGATGATCCCGATATTGGGCGCGCGTGCGGTCACCAACGCGGGCTTGTCATCGCCCATGGCGGCATAGGCATGGGCCTGATTGCCGCATGACAGGTGGCTGCGGGCCGGTCCGTTCGACACTGCCTTTTGCATCCGGTCAAGATAGGCCGCGCGGCTGCTCAGGCTGCGTTCGCGGATACGGTCGGTGACGCGGGCAAGTTGGGGATGCAACGACATTGATCTTCTCCTTTACCGGTCTCGGGCTTTGGCAAGGAACCCCGGTCGGACAGGGTTTCCTGCGCTGCACCTATCACGACCTGTTAGCGCTAACAACCCTTACTGATGGAAAATTTGCTCGACAGTTTGCCACAGCCCGCGCTTTGGTCAAACAAGATCGCGGGGGCGGGTTTCGGAACGGTGCTTGCCGCCTGTTCAAAGAACAAAGCCCCATTTCCCCGCCAAAGGCTTTGCGATATGGGACTGTCATGATGAACACCGTTTCCACCCCCGACTCCGCCCCGTCTCGTCCTGTTGTCCGTCTTCGGCCCAAGGCCGAGGCGCGCGCCATTCGCCATGGTTTCCCATGGGTCTATGCCGATGAGCTGGTTCTGGACCGCCGCACGCAAAATCTGGCCCCCGGCACGCTGGCCGTGCTGGAAGATGCCGAGCGGCGGCCTTTGGGGCTGGTCACGGTCAATCCGCAGTCGAAAATCACCTGCCGGATGCTGGACCGCAATCCCGACGCGGTCATTGATCAGGCGTGGTTGGCCGCGCGGCTGGCGCGGGCGCTGGCTCTGCGGGATCGCCTGTTTCCGGCACCGTTCTATCGCCTGATCCATGCCGAAGCGGATGGCCTGCCGGGGGTGGTGATCGACCGTTTTGGCGATGCCGCCGTGATTCAGCCCAATGCGGCTTGGGCCGAGGCTGCGCTTGACGATCTGGTGCAGGCGCTGGTTCAGGTGACGGGGGTCACGGCCGTGGTGAAAAACGGATCGGGCCGGGCCCGTGGTCTGGAAGGGTTGGCCGAAGAGGTGGTTCTGGTGCGCGGCAAGATCGACGCGCCGATCCCAGTGCCGATGAACGGCGCCATTTACATGGCCGATCTTTTGGGCGGCCAAAAGACGGGTCTGTTCTACGATCAACGCCCGAACCATGCTTTTGCGGCGGGTCTGTCGCGTGGGGCGCGGGTGCTGGACGTCTTTAGCCATGTGGGCGGCTTTGGGCTGGCGGCTTTGGCGGGGGGGGCGGCGTCGGCCTTGGCGGTTGATGGCTCGGCCGCCGCGCTGGATCTTGCGACCGCCGGGGCCAAGGCCATGGGGCAGGGCGATCGGTTTCAGACCCGGCAGGGGGATGCCTTTGCGGTGCTGGAAGCGCTTGGCGAGGAAGGGGCGCAATTCGACGTGGTCATTTGCGATCCGCCCGCCTTTGCGCCGGCAAAACCTGCGCTCGAGGCGGGGTTGCGGGCCTATGAGCGGGTGGCCCGTCTGGCCGCGCCATTGGTTGCGCCGGGGGGGTATCTGGTGCTGTGCTCTTGCTCGCATGCGGCAGACCTGAATGCGTTCCGCAATGCCTCGGCCCGCGGGATTGGGCGCGGCGGTCGGCGCAGCCAGATCCTGCACACCGGATTTGCGGGGGCCGATCACCCGGTGCTGCCGCAACTGGCCGAAGGTGGCTATCTGAAATCGCTGTTCTTCCGGCTGGATTGATGCGGGCGGTTCTGGACGCCTGTGTCCTGTATCCCACCGTTTTGCGCGAAATCCTGCTTGGCTGTGCCAAGGCCGGGCTGTATCAGCCGCTGTATTCAGACAGGATCTTGCGCGAATGGGTGCGGGCGACGGCAAAGCTGGGACCGGCGGCCCCGGTGATCGCCGAAGGCGAAGCCGTGATGGTGCGCGCCAATTTTCCCAAGGGTCTGGTCAAGGAAATGCCGGGGATCGAGGCGCGGCTGCTGCTGCCCGACCCGAATGACGTGCATGTCTTGGCGGTTGCGATCGGGGGCCACGCCGATTGTATCGTGACGGTGAATGCGCAGGATTTCCCGCGTCACCTTTTGGCCGAAGAAGGGATCTCCCGCCAAGACCCGGATGCCTTTTTATGCGATCTCTACGCAAAAGACGCGGCATCGGTCACGGCGGTGGTGCGGGGCGTTCATGCAACCGCCTGCCAGATGTCTGGGCAGGATATCGTACTGAAATCCCTGATGAAACGGGCAAGGTTGAATCGCCTTGCCCGACTTATGGCGATCTGACCCAGACGGGTTAGTTGGCCTTGGCGGCCATCAACAGGGTGGCCAGTTCCAGATCGCCCTTGCCCGCGGCTTTTGCGGCCTCGGCCATGGATTGATCGGCGGTCACGGCAATGCCGCCGCTCGACAGGGCCGCGATCAAGACATCAGGGGTGGTGTGAAACAGTGGTGCCGCTTCGGCCGGGGTGGCGGCTGTCACGGTGGACATCATGCCAAAAATCGCGGCGCGGTCGCCGCCTTCGGGTTCGCTCACCATCAGGAACGGGGCCGCCAGCACCAGCGACAGACCCAAGGCGATGACCATCGGCGCGCGCTTGAAATAGGTCAGGAAGGGGCGCCAGTTTTTCCAAAGATGCAGGGCGAAGGGCAAGATCAGAAGCAGCGACAAGATCTCGTGCATGCCGTGAAAACCCGAAGGCCCCACATGCAGAAACAGGGCAACCCCCGTGACCAGGGAAATGATGAAAAGCCCCGTGATGAAGGGGGTTGCGTAACGGTTGAACAGGGAAAGCATTCGGACGCTCCGGTCGATATTTGTGGCCTACTGCCATCAAACGTTGCGGGCGGTTCATTCCGTCGCAAAAATGTTTGCGTGCATGCGATTAATCTTGGGCCCATTTCTGTTCCAGCTTTTCCAAGGCGGCAATCCGTTCCAACGGTTGCGGATGCCCGATCAGCCACGCGGGGGGCTGGTCTTGCCCGGCTTTGCGCAGCGTTTCAAGCTTGGAAAACATCGTCTTCATCGGGCCGACCCCGATCCCCGATTTGATCAGCAAGGCGGCGGCATAGGCATCGGCCTCGAATTCGGCCGTGCGCGACAGCCGCGCCATCAAGGCCACGGAAATCAGCCGGGCGATCCAGATCCCGATAAAGGGAAGGAAGCGGTTCAACAGCGCCGACAGCACCACGAAAACGGCGTTCTGCCCGGTGAAATCGATCATGCGGCGGCGATGATGGTCATGGGCCAGATGGCCCAGTTCATGCGCCACGACCGAGGCCAATTCCTCGGCGGAATAGGCACCGCGGGCCTTGCCGTTCAGAAAACCACGCGTCAGATAGATTTTCCCATCTTGCAGGGCCAAGCCGTTGACGACGTCGATTTCGTAGACAAAAACGTCAATCCGATCCAGCTCCAAGACCTTGGCAAAGCGATCCGTCAGCCGCAGGATCGACGGATCGGTCAACGGCGTCGAATTCTCGGCCAGCATCTTGTTGGTGCGCCAGATCGAAAATCGCCACATCAACAGGCCATAGGCGATCACCAGAAAGATCGGCAAAAGGCGCAAGAGCGTCATTGTTTCAGGGCCTTGCCCGCCAACCCTTCGCGCCGCATTTTTTGGAACAGCCACCAGCCAAGACCAAGCGCCGCCGTCGCCGAAGCGATCAGACCCAGGATCGAGCCAAGCATATCCGATGCCGCCGACAAGTTGCCGGCAAAAAACGTGCCCATGACGATGTAAAGCCCGCACCAGACGGCCTCACCGATCAGGCCCCACAGGGTAAAGCGAAACCAGTTGTGCCGCATGGCCCCCGAGATCAGATTGACATAGGGGCCAAGCGGGCTAAAGAGCCAGCGCGTCAGGAACACGGCCAAGCCGCCGCGCGCTTCCATCGTGGTGCGTGCCTTGTTGATGACCTTGGCGCGCGACGGGGCGCGGGCCACGCGGTCGATCAAGGGGCCGCCACCGGTGCGCCCGGCGAAATAGCCGAACTGATCACCCGCCACCGCCCCCGACAGGGCCGCGCCCACCACCTGCCACAACACCAGATCGCCCGCCGCCGCAAATCCGCCGGCGGCCAGCATGATGACCGAGGCCGGAATGGGCAGCGCCAGACAGGACGCAAAGGTCGTT
>JALQUQ010000234.1 GCA_023263735.1 Paracoccaceae bacterium
GTTTGCCCTGCTGAACCTGTCGCCAGATCGCCCGGTTGCTGCGCCCAAGGGGGGAGAGCGGTCGCGGCTGGCCATTCCGGGGGGCACGCGGATCGACCTAGAGATCGACGGCGCGCCGGCAACGCTTTTGCATCCCGGTGGCTGCCCGCCCGCAATCTTATACTGCCATGCCCATGGCGGGGACTATTCGCTTGGCCGCCGCGAGGTGACCGAGGGGGCGTGGTGGCTGTCGGCGCCCTTTGGAGACACGCTCTTGCGCCGTGGCTATGCGGTCTTGTGCATGGATATGCCGGGCTTTGGCGACCGGCAGGCCGAGGGGAGCGAGGCGGTGCTGGCCAAAGCCGGTTTCTGGCACGGGCGGCCGTTGTTTGGGCAGATGATCGAGGGGCAACGCCGCGCGGTCGATTGGCTGGTGGCCTCGGGTCTGGTGGATGCGGGCCGGATTGCGGCGATGGGCGTTTCAATGGGGGCGGCGCACAGTTTCTGGCTGGGCGCGCTGGATGACCGGATCGGGGCGGTGGCCCAGTTTTGCATGTTGGCCGATCTTGCGCCGATGATCGCGACGGGAAGCCACGATCACCACGGGTTCTACCTTTGTGTGCCGGGGCTGTTGTCGCTGTGCGAGATGGGGGATGTGGCGGCTTTGGTGGCTCCGCGCCCGCAGTTTGTGGCGCATGGGGCGCAGGATGCCTTGGCCCCAAGCGCGGCGCGCAACGCCGCTTGCGACCGTTTGCTGCGGGCTTATGGCCAAAGCGACGCGCTGACCCTGATGATCGACCCCGAGGCAGGCCATGCGGAAACCCCGCTCATGCGGCGCGCGGCGTTGCAGTTCTTGGCCAGATGGTCAGGGCTGGGCGATCAGGCAGAGTGACAGGGCGCGCAGGCGGCTTTCGTCGGGGGCCTCGGTCCACCGGGTCGGGCCCGATTGCTGCGGCACCCCATGGGCGAAAACCGCGCCAAGGGTGGTGGCCCACAGCCAAGGCGCCAGATGCTGGCCCAGACAGGCGTGGGGGCCAAGGCCAAAGGCCAGCGATTTCGGGGCCAAAGGGCGCAGGCGAAACACATCGGGGTCGTCAAAGGCCAGCCTGTCCCGCAGGGCCGCGCCGATCATCAGGTAAACCCGGTCCCCCCGGTTAAACTGGTGGGGGCCAAGTCTGATGGGCCCATGGACATAACGATCCACCATGCGCAGGGGCGGCAACAGGCGCAGGGTTTCGTGAAACGCGGCCATGGCACCCGCCCCCGGCGCGCGGATCTGGGCCAAGGCCCCGCCATCCAACCCCTGAGCCGCCAGCCACAGCGCATTGACAATCGCGTCTTTGACCCCGCCATGCCCGGTGGTGAGCAAGAACAGCGCCAGCGACAGGATCGTCGCCTTGGGCGCATCGGGCAACGCCTGATCCAGCCGCGACAGCACCGTGTCGGCGCGGTTTTGCCGTTGCTGTGAGAGGGCGTCGCTTAGGCGATCCACCACCTCAAGCCGGGCGGTGCGAAAGCCGGTGGGATCGCCGCGCAGCATCTGCACCACCAGCGGCTGAAACTCTTGGGGATCATCAAGGCCCAAGAGCAGGGTCATCGCAAGGCTTGGCACGAAATGGGCCAGTTCCACCGCGTCAAAGGGTGATTGGGCGGCCAGAACCCTCAGATGCGATTGGATGGCCTGTGCGATGCGCTCTTGGCGGTCGGGGGAAAGGGCACCGGTCAGTGCGGCCATCAACGCCCGACGCAGGGGCGGATGGGCAGGCGGGTCGCGAAAGACGGGCCAGGTCTGATCCAGTTCGATCAACCCGGGCGAGGGCACGCGGCTGATCGGCGCAGATGCCACCGGATGATCGGGATGTTCGCGCAAGAGATCGGGGTGGGAAAAGGCCGCCTGAACGTGGTCCCAGGTGCCAAGATAGACGGTGCCGGGGCTCTGCGGGTCGGCGGCCACCCCGCCCGTTTCGCGCAGGCAATCGGCCAGATTGACGGGCGGCAGCGGCGTGGACAAAAGCCGCAGGTCAAAGGCCGGGGTCATCCGGGCAACCCCAAGCCGCGCAACAGATCGCCAAAGCGCAGCCCCGCCATGCTGAGCGTGGTCAAGACGGTGTCATCCAGTTCATCGCGCTCAAGACTGCCGCCCGGTTGCTGGGCGCGCAAACGGTCGGAAAGAAGGATCGCCAAGGCCCGGTAAAACCGCGCGGCAAAAGGGGGGTCCTGATCCAGATGGCGGCGCATCAGATCGCGGTCGATGGCCAGAACCGTCAACGGGGTTTCCGCCAGCACGGTGGCCGAGGGGGGGGCGGAGTCGACAAAGCTCATTTCCCCCAGCATATCACCCGCGCCCCGATGGGCGATCACGGCCCCCGATGCGGTTTCCACCCGCGCCCGCCCCTCCAGCACGATGAACAGGGCCGTCAGCGCCTCGCCCTGACGGATCAGCGCGGCCCCGGGGGCAAGGGTTTCAACCCGGCCTTTCTGGGTGAACCAGTGGATGTCCTGATCCTGAAAGATGCCAAAGAAGTAGAGGACGGTTTTCATGGCGGGACCTTTTGTCGAACGGGGGCGGGCGGCGGAGACGGGTTTACAGCGATTGTCGGTTGATCATCTGGCGGAACGGGCCTTCGGCGGTGGACAATTGGGCAAAACTGCCGCTTTGAACGATGCGCCCCTTGACCAGCACGTGAATGACATCGGCGTCACGGATGGTTGACAGGCGGTGCGCCACGACCAGCCGGGTCACGCTCATGTTTTGCAAGGTGTCCATCACCTGCGCCTGAAGCCGGTTGTCAAGCGCGCTGGTCGCTTCGTCCATCACCATGATCGCAGGGCTGCCTGCAACGGCCCGCGCAATCAGGATGCGTTGTTTCTGGCCGCCTGAAATCGCCGTGGACCCATCCAGCAACTGCGTGTGCATTCCCATGGGCATCGCCTGTATATCGCGGTCAAGCCCCACGCGGCGCGCGGCCTCCCACGCGTCATGAATGCCCAGCATCCGGTCGCCCGAAATGTTGTCAAGGATCGAACCCGCGCTGATTTTGCCCTCTTGCAGCACCGCGCCGATCTGGTCGCGCAGGGTCGCAGGGTCCAGCCGTTCAATCGGGATGCCGTCAAAAAGAACGTCGCCGGTTTCGGGGCGCTCAAGCCCCAGAACAATGCGCAAAAGGGTCGATTTTCCACTGCCCGAAGGCCCGACCAGCGCCACCTTGGTTCCGGGCTGCAAGGTCAGCGTGACGTTATCAAGGATCAGCGGCCCATCGGCAAAGGGCCGGAACGAGATGCCGCGCAGATCGATGGCCCCGGACAATCGGTTGGGCACGATCCGGTCGGCCTGCGGCTCAATCGGTTCGGAAAAGATCGGGGCGGCGCGTTTGGCCAAGGCGATCCCCTCCAGAATATTGACCAGCGACTGGGCCGCATTCCGCGCCGCGGTCGTCACGATGCCAAAGGCGGCGGCAAAGGCCACGAAATCGGCAGCCGTGATGCGGGGCGGCAGGATCGGTTCGGGCGCAAGGATCAACCCATTGCGCCACGCCGCCACTGCCAAGAGAACGGCAAAGGCGCCTTGGGTGAAAATCTCGGACACTGCGGTTTGCAGGGTTGTCCAGCGCTGCGTTTCCACCTCGGTCTTGCGCATCTTGGCATAGGCCTTGGCCCAAAGGCCCATGGCGCGGGGTTCGGCGGCGGTGACGCGCAACTTGGCGATGCCGCGAAAGAGTTGCAGGGCCAAGGCTTCGACCTGTCCCTGAAGTTGAAACCCGCGCCGGTTCAGCGATTGGATCGGCAGGGCAAAGGCGAATTGCAGCGCGCTGCCCAAAAGGGCCAGCGCCACCCCGACCACCGCCAGAACCGGATCGTAAAAGGCAAGCGGCGCGGTGCCGAACACGGCCAAAGGCGTCGATATGACAAACATCGCGACGCTGGCCCCCAAGAGAAGACGCGCGCCATTGAGGCTAAGCGCGCGGTCCAGCACCTCGCCCGAGGGGGTGGTGCGAAAGAACGACAGGGGCAATCGCAGCAGTCGCTGCACGGCAAAGGGTTGGGTCCGCGCCTCAAGCCGTGCGGCAATACGGGCCGAGGTCAGTTTCAACACCAGATCAAAGACCGCCTGCGTCAGCGCCAAAAGGATCAGCCCGCCAAGGATCAGCGCCAGCAGCGAACGGTTGCCCTGCGGGATCACCCGGTCCATCAGCGCATGCAGCAGAAAGGGAAGGACCATCGCCGCAACCGAGGTGACGCCCACGGCCAGCGCGATCCGGTTGCGATCGGGCCCACCGCCCCGGATGGCGTGCGTCAACACCTCCCAAAGGCGGGTCGTCTGATCCTTGGGCCAAGGGTAGATTTGCACGGCGCTGTGCTGGAACTGGTCGCGGTGGCGGGCCGATACGCGGCGCGAGGTGCCGTTGACGTGAAAGGCCCAAGCGCCGTTGTGCCAGTGAAGAACGCCAATCTCGGGGTCTTCGCCGCGCCACGCAATCAGGGGCGGCCCTTCGCTGCGCCAAAAGGCTGGGTCAATCCGCACCGTGCGCCCGCCGATGCCCAGACTTTTCAGAATGCGGTGCAGGCGTTCCGGGGCATGGGGATAATTCCGCTCGACCGGGACTTTCTGCACCCGTTCGGCCTGCGCGCGCAGCGAACCAACGTCGCCGTATTGGTTGGCAACATGCTCAACGCGGCGGCGCTGAAGCGCTGGTCGTGCGCTCAGTA
>JALQUQ010000235.1 GCA_023263735.1 Paracoccaceae bacterium
GGGGCCTCGGCCGGTATGGTGATCTTGGGTTCGGGAGCCGCCTCTTCCACCAGTTCCGCCACGACCGGCGCAACCGTCGGTTCTGCGGCGGGGGACGCCAAGCTGAGCGCCTGATCGGAACCGGCGCGCAGAATCACGCCATTGTCCTGAACCTTGGCCTCGACCCGGCGCTGAATTTCGCGTTCGGCAATCTTGTGCAGCATGGCGGCATCGGGCTGCGGCGGCTCGGCACCGAAATAGCGGTCATCCGCAGCCAGATCGCGAAAATACTCCGCAATGGCCTTCATCGTATTGAATGGGTCGTCAAAGCCCTCAAGCGTGCAAGAGAACGTCCCATAAGATACTGTTAGGATTTTACTCGCCCCGGTCATCGGATGCTCGCTTTCTACATACTCACATGTCTTTGTTGCCCAGAACGGGTTCAATTCCATGGACAGATCAGGGTAATTTAGTGAATTGATTGTGGCCGAAAACCCGTCTGGCTGCCCAAATTCAGAGAACAGTGCCTGTATGACTCAGCCGATTGTCCAATTTAAGGCAGGAATGACTTTGGTGGGCGGGGCACCGGTGTCAAAGCCATTGTTTCAAAGGGCACGCGCAATGGCGCCGCATCTTGTGGCGGCAGACAGTGGGGCGGACCGGTGTCTGACGCTGGGCGCCAATCCCGAAGCGGTGATCGGTGATATGGATTCGGTCCGGCCCGAGACGCGGGCCAAGATCAGCGCGGATCGGTGGCACCGGGTGGCCGAGCAGGATTCGACCGATTTTGACAAGGCGCTTCGCCTGACCGCGTCGCCCTTTGTGCTGGCGCTTGGCTTTCTGGGCGCGCGGGTGGATCATGAATTGGCGGTGTTGAACGTCTTGACCCAGCGGTGGGACAGGCGCTGTGTGCTGATCGGGGCAAAAGATGTGATCTTTGCGGCGCCGCGATTTCTGCACATCGACATGCGGGCGGGCGATCGGTTCAGCCTGTTCCCGATGCAGCCGATCAACGGGCGCAGCCGGGGGCTAGAGTGGCCGATCGATGACATCCCGCTTGCCCCTTGGCAGCGGACCAGCACGTCAAACCGCGTGACCGACGGCCCGGTCGATCTGGACTTCGACCAGCCCGGCACCTTGGTCATCGTGGCACGGCACCGCTTGCCTCAGGCGCTTGCGGCCTTGGGCTGCGGGGCGGCCGCCCGCTGACGCGCCTCACGCGCGGTCAGGCGTTCGCGGTAAATGACGTAAAGGCCCGATCCGACGATGATCGCAATGCCGACAAAGGTCAGGGCGTCGGGGAAATCGTCAAAGAAGTAATAGCCAAAGATCACGGCCATCACGATTTCAAAGTAATGCAGCGGGCCAAGCGTCGAGGCAGGGGCCAGTTTCAGCGCATAGGTGATGCACATATGGCTGACCGTGGCCCAGAACCCAACGCCAAACAGCGCCACCCAGGCCGAGCCTTGGGGCATGACCGGGTCGAAATCGGGCCAGCCGGTGCCATTGGCGACAAACAGGATGGGCAGGCAGATCAGCGCACCGATCCAACTGGTGTGCACCTGCATGGCAACCGGGTGCATCCGGGCCGAAACCGAGCGGGTGGACAACATGTAAAAGGCGAAAAAGAACGCAGTGCCCAAGGGCCAAAGCGCCACCAGACCAAAGGCCGCCATCGACGGCTGAATCACGAAAAGCGCGCCGATGAACCCGGTGATCGAGGCGATGATCCGCCGCGGGCCGATTGCATCCTTGAACAGCACATGCCCCAGAAACAGCAGGATGAACGGTTCGACAAAGGCCACGGCCAAGGCATCGGCCAAGGGCATCACCGCAATCGCCGCCACAAAGGAATAGGTGGACAGGATCAGAAACAGGGCGCGCAAAGCAACGGCGCCCAAGAGGCGAAGGTCCATCTTTGGCGAAAGCCGCATCAGCGCCAGCACCGGCAACATCAACAAAAGCTGCACCAAAAAGCGCGCGGTGACGATCTGCGCAACGGGAATGGTTGCCGAGGCGAATTTGGCGGAGACGTCCAGAAGCGGGGCCAAAACGCAAAAGACCAGCATCAGGACGACGCCGGGAAGGATGCGATCTGAACTCCGGGTCATGCGAGAGCTTTAGGGGGTGGGGGCGGGCAGGTCCAGCAGGATTGCGACATCTGGCGGGTTTTCCTGACGCTGCCGGACCAAGGCTTGGGGGGTTGCCCGGGGGCAAGGCCTCGCCTAGGGTCTGATCCAGCGGAAACCGGGGTGAGGGACGAAATTGCTGGTATTGGAACGGGCAAGGCTGGTGTTTCTGGCCAATCCAAAAACGGCAACGCAATCCATTCGGGCCATGTTGAAA
This sequence comes from Paracoccaceae bacterium, assembly GCA_023263735.1. Taxonomy (GTDB): domain Bacteria; phylum Pseudomonadota; class Alphaproteobacteria; order Rhodobacterales; family Rhodobacteraceae; genus Pseudotabrizicola. The sequence goes on from JALQUQ010000235.1 coordinate 2,326, forward strand.
CCCCATGCGGCCGTGATGCCCGCCGATCTGGCCAACCGCCATGTGAACGCCCGCGCCTATGATCGGCGGTGGAAAGAGGCGGTCGTCAGCCATCTGGGCTTTGCGCCGGAAACCTTTGCGGTCATGCGGGAACCGGTGGCCCATCTGGGAAGCTGGTATCGCTATCGCCAAAGGCCCGCGTTGGAGGGGCATGAGAATTCGACCAAGGGGCTCAGCTTTGCCGAATTCATCGCGGCCGTCTTGCAGCCGGAAAAACCGGCCTATGCCTCGATCGGGCAGCAGGACAAGTTTCTGGGGGCGGGCAAACCGCATCAGGTTGATCTGATCTTTGACTATGCCCAGATGCCGATGCTCTTGGCCTTCTTGTCCGAAAGGGTGGGGGCCCCGCTGACCTTGCCGCGCCGCAATGTATCGCCCAAAGAACAATCGGGCAGTCTGGAACTGCCCGAGGATTTGCGCGCGCGGTTGCGGCTGGCCTATGCGGGGGAATTCGATCTGTATGACAGGGTGCGTGCGGCGGGCGTCTTGCGGCGCACGGCGTGACCCCAGACATCTTTCGGGGTCACGCGCGCGAGGGGATTAGCAGTTTGGAACGTTGACGGCCAAACCGCCAAGGCTGGTTTCCTTGTACTTCTCATTCATGTCGCGCCCGGTCTGGCGCATGGTTTCGATGCAGACATCAAGGCTGACCAGATGCTGACCATCGCCGCGCATGGCCAATGAGGCGGCCGAGACGGCCTTGATCGCGCCCAGACCATTGCGTTCGATGCAGGGCACCTGCACCAGACCCTTGACCGGGTCGCAGGTCATGCCAAGGTGATGCTCCAGCGCGATTTCCGCGGCGTTTTCCACCTGTTCGGGCGTTCCACCCAAAACCGCGCAAAGCCCCGCCGCCGCCATCGCCGCCGCACTTCCCACCTCGGCCTGACAGCCGCATTCCGCGCCCGAGATGCTGGCGTTATGCTTGCACAATCCGCCGATGGCCGAAGCCGTCAGCAGAAATTCCCCGACCCGGGCAGGCGACGCACCCGGAACGTGATCCAGCCAATAGCGGATGACGGCCGGCACCACGCCCGCAGCCCCATTGGTCGGCGCAGTGACGACCTGACCGCCGGCGGCGTTTTCCTCGTTCACCGCCATGGCGTAAACGCTCATCCAGTCGTTGATCGTATGCGGGGCGGTCATGTTCAGCCCCCGCTCGGCCAACAGCTTTTCGTGAATCCCCTTGGCGCGACGGCGGACCTTTAGCCCCCCGGGCAGGATGCCATCATTTTCCATGCCGCGCGTGATGCAGTTGTTCATCACTTCCCACAGGCGGGCGATCCCCTGATCCAAGTCGCGCTGCGAGCGGAATTCCAGCTCGTTGGCCTGTTTCATCTGGGCAATCGACTTGCCGCTGCGGTTCGCCATCTCCAGCATTTCGGAAGCACTTTGGAACGGATAGGGCACGGCCGAACGACCCTGACCCGCGCCACCGGCCACGGCCTCATGCTCGGCCGCCGTCACGACAAAACCGCCGCCAATCGAATAATAGGTTTCTTCCAGAATGACGTCGCCCTGCGCATCGGTGGCGCGCAGGATCATGCCATTGGCGTGGCCCGGCAGGTTGGGGCCATAGTCAAACACCAGATCGGTTTTCGGATCAAAGGCCAGCGGACCCAAACCGGGCGGGGTGATCTGATGCGTTTCGCGAATGCTGGCCAAGGTCGCTTCGGCCTTTTCCGCGTCATAGGTGTCGGGCAGGAAACCGGCAAGGCCCAGAATCGTGGCGCGGTCGGTGGCATGCCCCACCCCGGTAAAGGCCAGCGATCCATGCAGCGTGGCCCGCAACCCATGGGCGTGAAAGGGCGAATTGCGCAGCAGGTCAAGAAACCGCGACGCCGCCACCATCGGCCCCATCGTGTGGCTGGAGGAAGGGCCGACGCCCACTTTGAAGATGTCAAAGACAGAAAGAAACATAGGGCCCGCCTGCGTTGGAACTTGGCGCTAGCATCACGAACTTGCCACCGTGGGACCATCCGAAAGCGACGTTTTTAAGTTCCTTGCGCCAAAAGCACCGATTGGCCTTAGGTTGCGCTTCCGACCTTTGGTTGGGCATAGCGCGGGGCGGTAAAGGGGGTCGGTCCCAGCCCCTCATCCTCGGCCACTTTTTGGGCAAAGGGCTGATCTTCGATCTGTTTCGCAAGGGTGTGCAGGATGGGATAGTCGGTCAGGTGAAACCACGGCGTCTGCCCCACCGGATAAAGCACAGACCAGCGCATCAGGGCACAGAGATAGGGGGCCAGAATGCCATGGGGGGCGAAAAGCGACGGATGGCGCGCGGCGGCCTGATCCAG
>JALQUQ010000236.1 GCA_023263735.1 Paracoccaceae bacterium
AACCGATGGCGGTGGTGGTGATCGACGACAGATTGTCGAGGTTCACGCCAGCCAATGCCACGTCAACCGATGCGTCCAGCGAGCCGAGGTTCGAGGACAGGTTGTACACTTGCTGCAGGCCCAGGTTGTTCGATCCAAACTGCGAGTTCAGCGCGTCCGAGGTCTGGGTCATCGCCTGGTTCAGAGCGGTGATGCTTGAGAGGGTCGCCGTCGTGTCAACGGTGTTGTCACCCAGCGAACCGATGACCGTGGTGGTCAGGTCGCCGATGGTTGCGTACAGCGGTTCCATGATGAACACACCGTCTCCGGCAGTGACGTCGGGGTTAATGCCCGATTCGAAGCGGGTCAAGCTGATGTCGATCGAGCCGTCGATCGAAGCGAGGTTTTCGCTGACGTTAGCCAGAGAAACCTGCAGGGCCGAAGCGTTCGAAAGCAGGGTGTCGAGCAGGCTGGAACCGCTGACTGCGGTGCTTGCGCCGATGCCGCTGCCTTCGTTCGGATTGTCAACCGAGTCTGCAACTTGTGCGAATGCGCCCGATGCTGCGCCGAAGGTGGCGACGAGGGCGGTCGTGATGAGAAGCTTCTTCATCATAGTCCTCTTTCAGAATATGTCCTTGCCCCCTCTGGCTTGGACGGTGAATATCGGGCGGGTGAGGGGCCCGTCGTTACCTGACGCGTGAACGTCAGGATTTGCTGGAGGGCAGGTGCACGGATGTGGACGATCCTTGCCCCCCGGTTTGCTGTTGGTCCTGAACCGCACCCCCCGGCACCGGCGCAACGACGGGCTTGGGGGTGGTCGGCAGAGGATCGGTCACAACCGGTTTGGTGCCCGTGGCATCCGCCTCATCCGAGGGCGGGGCCGTGGTGGCCGGCGGCGTCACCGAAGTATCGGTTTGCGGGTCGGGTTTACGCTCAGCGGCGGCGGTGCTGGCCTCTTGTGCGGCCTTCAACGCTTGCTGAATGACAACGGCGGCGATTTCGCCTTCGTCCCCGGAGAACCCAAGCTGTGCGGCTTCCCGCAGCAGATTGAGCGCCAAATTCGACAGTTGCAGCGCCTCGGCGGCCTTGATGATGGCTGCCTTGCGGGTGGGCGCTGCCAGAGATTCTTGCGCAACCCGAATGGCTTGCGTTGCGGTGCTGGTGGCCTTGCGGCCCTTGGCCACCGCCTCGGTCGGCGGTGCGGGCTGTTGGGCCGCGTCCCCCGGCTGCGGGGTCGTCGTCACCAGCGGCAGCGGTGCCGATGGCATTGCGGGGGCGCTTGCCTCCATGACCATGGACTTGGGCTCGGGCTCCGAGACCGGAACCTCCAGCGGCAGAGGCTCGGGCGTCACCTGATCCTTCATCACCTTGATCGACTCGCTCAGCGCCACCCGATCCGCGGTGCCGTTCGATGTGATCTGACCGGCCCGCGATTCAACCTTGGCGCGGCACACCTCATAGGTGTCCTGGTTCATCAGCTGACCCAGCAGTTCCAGCGTGGCGAGGCTGACCATCTGACGGAGGGCGAAGTGCATCGCCTCCCGCTCCATGCCGCCCGCATCCATCTGGACAAGGGTGCTGCCAAAGAATGAGTTCAGCGAATTGCCGAATTCACGGGTGTAGATCTGCTTTTGCAGCGGGATATTGGCGACAACCCGGCCGGTAAAGGCGTCGGTCATCGTCAGATCCAATGCAACCAGGATACGGCTTTGCCGCGCCTTTGGACCCATCCCCGCGATTTGAATCGAATACCCACCGCCCGGAATGAAATCGAGGCTGTTGATACTGCCCGAAACGTAAAAGTTCACAGGCATCTGACGTTTGATGTCACGAATGCCCCAATTCGCCTCGGTGATCGAGATATTGGGATCGCGACGGTTTACGACCGAAACACCGGCCTTGAACAACGCGGATTGAACCATTTCACCCGCGCCTTGAGAGACGAATTTACCAGTACCTCCGTCTGCGTAAGTATCCTTGCCCGTCGCATCAACGACCTGACCAACTGCAAAAATGATATTGGGCTGGACCTTCCCGCGAAGACAGGAAAGCGCCTTGTCAAAAGACGTGACCACATCTTCAATCGGGGGACCGTCGATCAGGCTCGCATTCCGCGAGGGCGGATCGAAAGCCCCCGGCGGAAAGACACAGCCAGTCAGGGCTGTAAAAGCCATGATTGCACCCAGTTTTTTCATTTTATTGCTCGATGTGCCTTAGCGGCACGTGCTTGTCGGTTGCATGGCGCCGATGCTGATATCGATGCCCATCGTCGATGTCGGGCTTAGATGATCCAGCGTCGAAAGACTGACGCTGCCATCGACACACCCCGTGTTGTCCGCACCGTTTGAGGCATTGACGTTGTTTCCATTGCCGGTGACGTCAATTGTCGTCGTCCCGGTATTCATGGAACCGATCGAATTGGTGTTCTGACCGATTTCATCGCCAATGTGAAACGCGCCACCCATGACCGCACCGTCACCGCCATTATATTCCTGGAAGTTGGTGCGATTGTCGTAGGTATTATAGGTGTTATAGACCGGAGCCGTTGGGGCCGTCCGCGCATTGCGGATGGCTTGAGCGGTTTGCAGGGCGATCGAACGATCATTCGCAGAGCCGAAGTTCCACGTTGCGCTCCAGCTGCTCCCAGGGCTTCCCGTGCTTTGCGCCGAGGCCATCGATGACATGCAAGAGAACAACAGAAAACAGGAAGCCGTTGCCGCAAAAGTGCGGCTTGATAGATTTTCCATTTCCGTATCCAGTCTTTAGGGGTGCCTGAAGATCAGTTCGAAACTGCAGTCACGCCCGCAGAACTTGCTGCTGCGGATCCACCAAATCCTGATGCGGCGACGCCAGCGGCGCTTGCTGCTGCGGCCGAGCCCGTCACTGCAACGCCCGAAGTGCTTGCAGATGCGCTGCCGAAGTAGCTGGTCGATGCGGCACCGGCCTGGCTTGCGGCGGCAGACATCCCCGTGACGGCAACGCCTTCGTTGCTGGCGGCGGCGGTTCCCGAAGACCCGACAGCGACCACACCCGAGGTGCCGGCAGCGGCCGAGCTATAGGTGGGTGCAGGATGGGGGGCGTGCGGATGCACCCAATGCGCCGGCATATTGCCGCCGTGATGGACGCTCACCCCGCCTTCGGCCACAACCCCACGAGGGACGTTTGCAAACAATGGCGTGCAAGCCATTTGACCGCTCAGTTGGTCGGTCCAGCAAAAGAACTTTTGATTGTCGGCTTCAGGAACGCAGGCTGACATGCCAAGAAATGACAATATCACCATAGAGCGCCCGATCGGGCGGTTCATAAAGTAGCTCATCTCTGCCTCGTATTTTTTATTCGGCTCTTTGGCCGCTTGATGAGTTATTTATCCACTGGCGGGCCTGATGAAGCAAATGCGATATAGATATTAGTGTATCGTTAGATATTTAAGAAAGACCAAGGATAGCTTTGCTGTGATTACTTGCTTTGATCACCACTACATATCGCCGTAGATTGGGGAATTACCTCACTATTTCGCGATCTTGATTGGCGGTCCGAACCCGATTTTTTCGTGACTGTCGGGTGCGAGTGTTCAAAAAGACACAGGTAAAACGCCCAAAATTCCCGATGTAACAGAATTACTTACGAAAAACGGGTTTGGAGTCGGGCGTTTTGGTTCTGAAATTGATGCACGATTGAGCCAGAATGAGTCTGTGATCCAGAATCGGAGTGGCACAAGGGCGGGGAGCCGTCGCCGATATTTGGTGACCATTGAAAGGAGATGGATCCATTTACCGCTATGGGGCCCAAATTCGATATTGGGCGGCCCGGATTAAATTGCGCTCTGGCGGAAAATAAAACCGGTCGTGTGTGATGTCGGGGGGAGCGGCTCGGCCATCATGGGTGTGCGGGGGTGCTTGCCCTGACGCCGAGCCTGAGGCTGAGGGTGCTGCCAACATCCCTCGGCACCGTATATAGGCGCGCCTCAAAAAAAAACGTTCCTTCGGGTGAAGGAACGCAAAGTTTGACGTACTTACGTACCGAGCAGTAAAATGCCACGCAGAGAAACAAACGAACTGCGCGACACGGAACCATTGGTACCATTAAAAGAATCGGTCGTAATGCGGTAAATCAACCTTGGCTGGTATCTTTCGAGAGTGTGGTATCGGGGGTTTTCATCAGCTTGCACCTTGGCCCGGGCGTCGTCGGTCGTTTGGACCCGAAGTCAAAGGGGCAGAGCGACCCTTGCCGCCCCGCGGGGCTGTTTGCCCCGCGTTCGCGGTCAAACCCCTGTGTCAGTCGTTCGGTCGCACGCGGGCCGCTGATTTGTCGGCAAATGCGGCAAGGCGGGCACGGGCGTCGGGTTGGGTGTTGACGATGCCAGCCAGCACGGATTCGGCATAGGCGGCGTCCAGCGCAGACATGTTTTGCATATGGCTCACGGCGGAACAGATCGCGAAATTCGACAGCGGTAGGTTCTGCGCGGCACGGCGGGCGAGTTCGATGGCCTTGTCAAGGCTGGAGCCGTCGACGATGTATTGGGCCAGACCAAGGTCAACGGCCTCTTTCCCCCACAAGAACTGATGGGAGGTAAGTAATGGGATTCGATGTGATTGATGGCGAGCTGTGGGACGAGGAGACTGGCGAGTATGCTGGCCCTGCATCCGGTTGGATCAAGGGTGATGAAAGC
>JALQUQ010000237.1:0-4232 GCA_023263735.1 Paracoccaceae bacterium
AAACATTTTGTATATATGTTTATACCTCTTTATATCATGTCCTCACCGCATTATTTGCTTCGTCTGAAATTGTCCGATTCTGTTTCACAAGATGTTCGTTCTTTATATGAATCTGCTGCTGTAAAACATAATGATGATTTATGTAATTCTGAGTTTTTTGATGCTGGGTTTGACTTGTTTTGTCCTAGTGATTTAGATGTTTTGGCGAAGACTACGGTAAAAATTAATCAGGAAGTGAAAGGAGAGATGAGGTTTATTACTTCGTTGGATAATTGTGAAAGTGTTGGTGCCGGACCAACCGCGGCCTTGGCGACTTATGTCGGGCCGGAAATGCCGAGGGAATCGGCTTTGCAATCGCCAAGGCGCTGATCGCCGCCGGGGCCCGCGTCTGCATCACCGCAACCACCGACCGCATTCATCAGCGCGCGGCCGAACTGGGATGCCATGCCGAAATCGCCGATCTGACCGACCCGGAGCAGGTCGCTTCGCTGTTCGCCCGCGTGACCGAAACGCTGGGCCCGACCGAAATTCTGGTCAACAATGCCGGCATGGTGCAAACCGGGGTCGAGGTGGCGCGCCAAAGGCTGGCCGGCTGGTCCGATGCGGCCTGGGCCCATCACATGGCGCTGAACATCTCCACCACCTTTCATTGCTGCCGCGCCGTCCTGCCCCAGATGGAGGCGCAGGGCTTTGGCCGGATCGTCAACATCGCCTCGGTCACCGGCCCGCTGGTTGCCATTGACGGCAGTTCCGCCTATGCCACCGCCAAAGCGGCCATCACCGGCATGACCCGGTCGGTCGCGCTGGAATATGGCCGCCACGGAATCACCTGCAACGCGATCCTCCCCGGCTGGATAAGGACCGCATCCTCCTCGCCCGAGGAAATTCGCGCGGGATGTGCCACCCCCGCCGGGCGACCGGGCACCCCCGCCGAAGTGGCCGCCTGCGCGCGGTTTCTGGCGTCGGATGCGGCCAGCTATGTGACCGGCACCACTTTGGTTGTCGATGGCGGCAATACGCTGCAGGAAATGAAGGGATAACGACGTGACCGAATTCTTGCCGGGTGTTCCGGCCCAACTGGTGCTGAACAGCCTTGCCCGCTCTCCCGGCAACGAAATCGCAACCGGAAAATTCGACAGCCCCGAATCCTCGGCCGCCTTGGCCGTGAATGCCTTTGGCTGGTTTCTGGAACGCCCCCGGCTGATGCCGCCCCTCCCCAATGTGCCCATGGGCCGCCCCGAAGAGATCGAGGTCGAGGCCGAAATGCACTTCCCCTGGCGCGGCGGCCGTCACCCATGGCTTGACGCCGCGATCACCACACCGACCACGCTGGTCGGTGTTGAATCCAAACGGTACGAACCCTTCCGCCCGGGCAAGACCACCGTGTTTTCCGAACAATTCGACAGCCGCGATTGGGGCGACGGTCTGGGCCGCTTTACCGCGCTGCGCCGTGCCCTCACCTCGGGCAAGGCCAGCTTTCGCCATCTCGATGCCGCGCAACTGGTCAAACACGCCTATGGCCTGCACACACAGGCGCGCAAACGCGGGCGGGGCGCGGTGCTGGCCTATGTCTATGCCGCCCCCGAGGCTTGGGCCAACGGCAAACCCGTCTCGCCCACCGCCATCGCCGCGCATGAGGCCGAGGTCCTCCGCTTTGCCACCGCCGTGCGCGGCGATGCCGTCGTCTTTGCCCCGGTCAGGTGGGCCGATCTGATCCGCCAATGGGCGGGCGATCAGGCCCTTGCCGCCCATGCCCAAAACCTGCTTGCCCGGTTCGGCCGCCTCTAACGACGGCTGCCCAAAACGGAGAACCGGTTCGCCGCTCCCCGACCTTGCACAATCGCAGGGTGAGGGCCGATCACGAGACCGCGAAACGCGGGTCGCAAAAGAAAACGGCCCCCGCAGGGGCCGTTTCCACTCCGAAATCCCGGATTATTCCGCGTGATAGCTGACGGTCTTCACATCGTCGCCGGGGTTCGACTTCTGCCGCCGCACGATCAGACGGTTCAGCGCATTGATATAGGCCCGGGTCGAGGCGACGATCGTATCGGTATCCGCCGACGATCCCGTCACCATCCGCCCGTTTTCCTGCAACCGCACCGAAACCGTGGCCTGCGCATCGGTGCCCTCGGTCACCGCATGCACCTGATACAGCTCCAGCCGTGCCTGATGCGGGAACAGCATCTTGACGCAGTTGAACGCGGCATCCACCGGGCCATCGCCGGTGGCGTCAATCGTATGGTCCACACCATCGACCGACAACACCATCTCGGCCTCTTGCGGGCCATCGGTGCCACAGATCACCCGCAGCTTTTTCAGTTGCAGATATTCATAGGCATCATTGGTCTGCTCATCCGACACCAGCGCAACCAGATCCTCGTCATAAACCTCTTTCTTGCGGTCGGCCAAAGCCTTGAACCGCACAAAGACGTCGTTCAACTGGTTGTCGGCCAGATCAAAGCCCATCTCTTTCAGCTTTGACCGCAGCGCCGCCCGGCCCGAATGCTTGCCCATGGCGATGTTGTTGCTGGTGATCCCGATATCCTCGGGGCGCATGATCTCAAAGGTCTGCACGTTCTTCAAAACGCCATCCTGATGGATGCCCGATTCATGCAGGAAAGCGTTCTTGCCGACGATGGCCTTGTTGAACTGAACGGGAAAGCCCGAAACCTGCGACACGCGCCGCGACAGGTTCATGATCTTGGTGGTGTCGATCCCGGTCGAATAGGGCAGGATGTCATTGCGCACCCGCATCGCCATCACAACCTCTTCCAACGCCGTGTTGCCCGCGCGCTCGCCCAGACCGTTGATCGTGCATTCGATCTGACGCGCCCCCGCCTCGACCGCCGCCAAGGCATTGGCCGTCGCCATGCCCAGATCGTTGTGGCAATGGGTGGCAAAGGTGATGGTGTCCGCCCCCGGAACCCGCTCCAGCAGCATGCGAATGATCTTTGCCGATTCAAAGGGATAGGTATATCCCACCGTGTCAGGAATGTTGATCGTCGTGGCCCCGGCCCGGATCGCGATCTCCACCACACGGCACAGATAATCATGCTCGGTCCGCGTGGCATCCATCGGCGACCATTGCACATTGTCACACAGATTGCGCGCATGGGTCACGGTTTCATGAATCCGCTCGGCCATCTGATCCATGGTCAGGTTCGGAATCGCCCGGTGCAAGGGCGAGGTGCCGATAAAGGTGTGGATGCGCGGACGCGCCGCATGCTTCACCGCCTCCCAGCACCGATCGATATCGGCATAATTCGCCCGCGCCAAACCGCAGATGGTCGAATTCCGCGACCGCTTGGCAATCTCGCTCACCGCCTCGAAATCGCCCTCCGAGGCAATCGGAAACCCGGCCTCGATGATATCGACGCCCATATCATCCAACAATCCGGCGATCTCCAGCTTTTCCGCATGGGTCATCGTCGCGCCCGGCGATTGTTCCCCATCGCGCAGCGTCGTGTCGAAAATCAATACGCGGGGTTGTTTGGTTTCGGTGCTCATGGTCAGTCCCCTCGTCAAATTCTGCTCGTGGCGGCGGCGGGCAGGCCGGTTACGCCAGTGGTGGATTCGCCTGTGGATGCAGCTGCCCGCATCCCTGTTTCAGTTACGGCGCGCGGCCCAAAACCCGCGCGCCCCGGCCCAAAGACCGTATCGCAGGGGCCAAACGTCACCGATGGCGCATTCGCATAATCCATCGGCATCGCGCCGTCGAGACCAGCCCCCCGTCCAAGACCCTCTCCCGGCCATAGACGGATGCTGTCCCCCGTTTCATCCCGTGGAAATTGTCCCGAACCAACGCCCCCAAATTCGGAGGGCCGGCATCGCGCGCCGGGTGTCCGGCCAGTGTCATTCTGTTCATCGCAGACCTGCTTGTGTGTTTTGCATCTTCGGGCGCTGGCTACCTCCGAGCGGTCGCGCCCAAGGGCACGCTCAGAGGCGGCTAAGAAGAAGCAGGCCACGGGGCAACAGGGCCGCAAAGGCCCCAAAACGATGCGCGATGATCTTTTCCCGTGTCATGGGCCGAACGATAATCATCGCAGACGCCCCGTCAAGGGGGAAATCACCCCATTCCCACTGTGGCGCCCGTCTTCTTCTGGGGATGCCTCCGGCGGGGATATTTGGACCAAGATAAAGGCCGCTTTTCCCGCATCCCAAGCGTGGGGTCACGAATTCTCGGCAGGTATCTGCTTCGGTGATCACGCCATCTCGCATTGCATACCCTTCAT
>JALQUQ010000237.1:4242-4627 GCA_023263735.1 Paracoccaceae bacterium
CCCGCATCCTTTATCTTGGTCCAAATATCCCGGGGGTGCGTGGCTTGGCTTTGGCCAGGCCACGCGAAGGGGGCAGCGCCCCCTTGCGCCGCCGAGGGCCCGGCGCGCGGGGGGGGATTTTTGCCGCACTCTGTGCAATTGTTTCCTGTTTTGCCACAATCGGGCCCAATTCCCGTGATAGCCGTGACGCATGAGCAAACATCGCCCCCATCCGTATCAATCGCTTCCCCCCAAGGCCTTTTGGCGCACCGGCGTGGCCGAGGCGGGGGTCTATGGGCTTTCCGGTCTTTGGGCGTCAAAATGGCATCTGCCGGCGGATGCGCGGTGTGCGACTTTTGGCTCTTGTTTTGCCCAGCATATCAGCCGGGCGCTGCGGGCGCGGGGC
>JALQUQ010000238.1 GCA_023263735.1 Paracoccaceae bacterium
GGATCATGGTTCCAAGGTTCGGCAGGATGGTGTTGTGCAACAGGGCCACATCGATGCCCGAAACAACCGGGCGCACGATCAGCACAAACAGCCCCGCCGCGATCATCTCGGCCCCGACCGCATCCCAAACCTGATCGGGTTGCCCCTTGGCCAGCAGATCGACAATGCGCCCGACATACCAGATCAGCAGGATCTCGGTCGCGGCAACCATCATCTTCAAGGCAGCCGTCACGATGAACACACCGCGAAAGGCCTGCATGTATTGCTTTAGAAACGGCCAAAGCTTTTGCGGCGGCGCATCCTGATCGACATAGCTTTGATAGGGATCAACAAGGTTTTCAAAAAAACGGAACATGAAAGGCGACCCTTGGGCCAAAGATTGATTTTCAGGATGACAAGAGGCGCGTGCAGGCCGCCCCACCGGGAACCAGACCTCTTAGCGCAGGTTTGATACGGTTCCCTTTTCCATCCCAATCTCCTTCCGATGCGATGTAACTGGCATATCGGATTAATCCCGATCTGTCATCCCAGAAGTTCGCCGCGCGTCAGGTGCAGATCGCTTTGCAACCAGCGCTGCTGCAAATCCCGCAATTTCCGCCCCAGTTCCGGCCCGGCAAACGCTGGCATCAGATCGGCGGCCTGCACTGGAAATTCGGCTGTTGCGCCGCGTTGCGCCTCGGTCATCGCATGAGGGTCCAACGGGCTTTCGAACTGCGCCGCGCGCAAGATCACGGCATCCATCGCCAGATCGACCCCCCATTTCCAGCCCAGAACGGCCGGAGACTCGGCGCTGCCCATCGCTTCGCGCAGGGTGTCGAAATCGCGGGCCTCTCGGGTTGAAAGGCGCAAGGCCTTGGCCACATTCTGGCCCCCGATCATCGCCAGACGGCGAACCCACCGTCGCGGCTGATCTTGATCCAGATGAACCACAATGGGCAAGAAACGCGGGTCTGCCCCCGGCAAGACACGCCCCAGCACACCACAGGCAAACATGGCGGCAACGGCGGGCGCGGGGTCGGGTGCCGACAACAGCTTGCGCATTTCCGCGCCGATCCGTTCGCGAGACAGCGTTTCAACGCCCTCAGCCAATTCCGCGCAGGCAGAAAGCCCGTCGGCATCGATCCCTTGGCCCGGGTCGCCGTAATGGGCGTAAAACCGAAAAAACCGCAAAATCCGCAGATAATCTTCACGAATCCGCTGATGCGGGTCGCCCACAAACCGCAGGGTCCGCGTCAAGGCATCGGCAAGCCCCGTCCCCAAAGGGTCGATCACCGCCCCCCGCGCATCGGCATAAAGGGCGTTCATCGTGAAATCGCGGCGCGCGGCATCCTCCCGAATATCGGTCGAAAACGCCACAACCGCCCGCCGCCCATCGGTTTCGACATCGCGCCGAAAGGTTGTCACCTCAATCGGCATGTCGTGAACAATCAGGGTGATCGTTCCATGCTCGATCCCCGTCGGAATGGCGCGAAAGCCGTGATCGTGGGCCAGCGCCAACACCGCCTCGGGCGTTGCATCAGTGGTCAGGTCAATATCAGAGATCGGGGCATCCAACACCGCATTCCGAACGCAGCCACCCACGAAAAGCGCCTTGAACCCCCGCGCCTCCAGCGCCGCGCACAGGGCCTGCGGGCCGGGATGATCGATCCATGCCCCCGAAATCTTCATGCGGTCTGCGCCCGGTCGGCCAATCCCCGCAAAATGCGCGCGGTCGCCCCCCAGATGTAATAGGGGCCATAGGGCACCGCAAAGTAACGGCGCAATTGGCCGTGCCAGATGCGAGATTGAACCTGATACCGCGACACATCCAACAAATGCGCCAGCGGCACGGAAAAGACTTCTTCAACCTCTCCCGCTTCGGCGATGGGGTCAAACGCACCCTCGACCACCCCAATATAGGGGGTCACGATAAAATCGGTCACCGTTCGATGCGGCGGAAGTTCACCCAAAATCTGAACCCTTTCGCGCGGCAGGCCAATTTCCTCTTCGGCCTCTCGCAGGGCAGCGTCGCGGGCGTCGCGGTCCGTCGCATCCACCTTCCCCCCCGGAAAGGCGACCTGACCGGGATGATGCTTTAGATGCGACGACCGTTTGGTCAGGATCACACGCGGATCACCGTCATGCACCCAAACCGCAATCAGCACCCCCGCCGGTCGCAAACGCCCCGGCGGAGGGAGGATAAACCCCGGATTCAGATCAAAATCGGATGAACCGCCCGCCGAGCGCGTAAGCGCAAACCGCAGGCGATCCAGATCAGTCATTCTTGCCCTCAAAACCCAGGGTTTCGGGTTTGAGTTCGTAATGCGCACCACAGAACTGGCAATCCGCCGTAACCATCCCATTCGGGGCCAGCATTTTTGAGATGTCTTTCTGCGAATAGATCGACATCGTCTGCCGAACCTTGTCGGCCGAACACGAACAGCCGAAATGCACCGACTGCGAATCAAAAACGCGCGGGCCTTCTTCGTGGAACAGCCGCACCAAAAGATCGGTCGGCTCGACCTGAGGGCCGATCAACTCCATCTCTTCGACGGTATCCAAGAGCAGATTGGCGCGAGTCCAGTTTTCGCCCTCCTGCCCATCCAGAATGTCGACATGGCTCAGCAGGCCATCGGCACCCGTCGCCACCTCGGCTGCGACGCCCCCGCCCACCGGCGGCATGTGTTGCAGCATGACGCCACCGCCGCGCCAATGCATGTCGCGACCGGGTTCACGGCTCAGACCGAACGACAGCGCAAACCGGGTCGGCAATTGTTCAGACTGCGCGAAATAGGTTTCCGCACAGGCCGACAACGACCCGCCAGCAATCGGGGTCAGACCCTGATAGGGCAGATTGCCCTCGCCCTGATCCATCAGAACGGCAAAATAACCATCGCCAATCAGGCTGAAAGGCGTGACATTTTCTTCGATCCGATCTGGGTCAAAGCTGGCATAGGCGCGAATCCGGGCCGGTGCGCCGGGCTCTTGCGGGGCATAATAATCCGTCGCGATGATGCGGGCCGGGCCCTTGCCGCGAATCTGCAGGCTCAGCTTCCAGCGCAGCTTGATCGACTGCCCCATCAGAACAGTCAGCAAAGCGGCTTCGGCCACCAACGCCTCGATCTGCGGCGGATAGTTGTGTTGTTTCAGAATGTTCTCCAAAGCGCCGTCCAGTCGAACCACCCGGCCACGGATGTCGGAACGATCAAGTTGGAATGGCAGGACGGTATCGTCCCAGGCGATATTGGTACCGGAGGTCATTGGGGTTTCCTTGGCAAGCTGAGCTTGGCATATCGTGCCTATATAGGCAGGGCAACCGTTCCACCAAGGGGATACGCAATGCGAAGATTCGGAGAAAGCGTGAAAAGGGGGCAAAAATACCGCGCACGCCCCGGAGTCTATGCCGTTTTGCTGCGGGGCTCGTCCCTTTTGCTGACCTTTCAACAAGAGCCCGACGCCGAATATCAGTTGCCGGGCGGGGGCATCGACCCGGGCGAACACCCCATCGCCGCCCTGCACCGCGAAGTTTACGAGGAAACGGGCTACAGCATCAGCCTGCGCCGCCGTTTGGGGTTTTATCGGCGGTTCGCCTATATGCCCGATTACGATCTTTGGGCTGAAAAAATCTGCACGATCTATCTGGCGACCCCCGTCCTGCGCAAAGGCCCACCGTTGGAAAAGGGCCATACGGCGATTTGGGCCCCCGCCGCCGAAGGGCTGGATCTGCTGGAAAACCACGGCGATTGGGAATTCCTGCGCCAGACCCTGCGGGGCGAATTGGGGATTTAACCCGCAAAGTCAAAGATCAGGGCCGATACATCATCGGGAAAATCCTCTGACCCCAGATGCGCGGCCAGATCCCAGATCAGGGCATCCAGCAAAGCCGGGCTTTTCAACGGCGCGTTGCGTTTCAAAAGATCGATCAACCCCTCCTCTCCCAATTCCTGCCCATGGGACGAGGGGCATTCGGTCATGCCATCCGAAACCAAAAGCAGCCGGTCCCCCGGAAACAGGCGCGTGGTGGCCAGATCGAATTCGGCATCTTCGATCAGACCAATCGGCATTCCGCCTTGCCCCACCCGATCGATCTGGCCCGATTTGCGCAAGATCAGCGGATGCGGATGCCCGGCCTGCACGAAATCAACCGCGCCCGATTGCAGATGCACCACCGCCAGAACCATCGTAAAATATTGATCCACCTGTATTTCATTCATCATTGTGCGGTTGAATCGGGCCGCCACCTCATCGGGGGACAGACAGGTCAATCGGCCCGACGGCAATTTGCGCAGGGCAATGTTCTGATCGGGCGAGGTGCCCGACAATAGCCCGGCAAGCCGCGCCGTCATCATCGCCGAAGCAACGCCATGCCCCGAAACATCCACCGAATAGATCGCCACCCGGTCACGATCGATTTCAAAAAAGCCCACCAGATCGCCGCCCACATGGCCCGAGGGGCGCAAAGACAAGGTAACCGCCCCCCGGCCCCAATCGCGAAACCGCTCGCGCACCAAGGCCTGTTGCAGTTTGCGCGCCTCAACCAGATCGCGGTCCAACGCGGCATGGGCGGTTTGCAACTGATCCAGCGCCAAACCGATGACGCGGTTCTTGGCCAACAGTTCTTGTTGCATGGCGACAATG
>JALQUQ010000239.1 GCA_023263735.1 Paracoccaceae bacterium
GGGCCCCCCGCCGGGCCCCCCGCTCATTGACCCGTATTTTGCCCCGGCCGAGCCTTGGCTCCTTTAGCGTTTAAGCGTTTGGCAAGTTTTGGCGGCTATTCCGGATAGCATCGCTCTGGGTCAAAGCCGCTGTTTCCACCATGTTCCACGATATCCGCCTGATCCGTTCCGCCCCTGTGGTCCTGCCGTCGCGGGGGCGGGTCACCATCCTGATGGGGGTCTACAACGGGGCCGAATTTCTGGCCGACCAGTTGCAAAGCATCGCCAACCAAACGCACCGCAATTGGCATCTGATCGCGTCGGATGACGGGTCGACCGATGAAAGCCTGTCGATCCTGCGGGCGTTTTCCGAAAAACATCCCGGTCAGGTGGAAATTCTTGCAGGGCCCTGTCGGGGGCATGCGGCCAATTATCTGTCGCTGCTGCGCAATCTGCCCGA
Organism: Paracoccaceae bacterium; assembly: GCA_023263735.1. Taxonomy (GTDB): domain Bacteria; phylum Pseudomonadota; class Alphaproteobacteria; order Rhodobacterales; family Rhodobacteraceae; genus Pseudotabrizicola. The sequence continues at coordinate 440 of JALQUQ010000239.1, forward strand.
TGACCCCGGCTGGATCGCCTTTGCCGATCAGGATGATGTCTGGCTGCCCGAAAAGCTTGACCATGGCATCGCGGCCCTGCGCGCCCATGCCAACCGGGTGGCCATCCATTTTTCGCGCACATGGGTCGTTTCGCGGGAATTGACCGGGCCCCGGCTTTCGGCCACGCGGCCCCGGCCGCCGTCGTTTCAAAACGCGCTGGTGCAAAATATCGCCTCGGGCAACACCATTTTGGCCACACCCCGGGCCGCGTCGCTTTTGGTCAAGGCGGCGCGCCGGGTGGATCATCTGATCGTGCATGATTGGTTTGTGTATCAATTGATTACGGGGTGCCACGGCGTGGCCCTGCATGACGATCGCCCGGCGCTTTTGTACCGTCAGCATGCGACGAATTCGATCGGGGCCAACGATGGCCTGCGCGCGCGGCTGCGTCGGATGCGAATGCTGTGGTCCGGCCTTTATGCCGATTGGAACGACACCAATTTGCGGGCGTTGTCGGCGCTGTCCGACCTGCTTGCCCCCGATGCCAACCGGATCGTGCAAAACATCATGGCGCTGCGCCGCGATCCCAACCCGTTGCGCCGGGTCGCGGGCCTTGCGGCGCTTGGGGTTTATCGGCAGACGCGGGTCAGTCAGGGCGCGCTCTACCTTGCGGCGATGTTGGGCAAACTTTAGCTCGGGCGTTGCCAAACCCGGTCAATCCTGTCAACTCTGCCCCTCATCTTGGATGCGAACCGGAATGAGCGACAGACAACCGACCCTTTTGATCCTCGATTGCGATGGCGTCTTGATCGACAGCGAGATCATCTCGGCCCAGATGTTGGTGCATGAACTGGCCAAAATGGGCGTTGAGATCGATCTGCCCTATGTCGCGCGCCATTTTCTGGGGCGCAGTTATCCGACGGTGATGGCCCAAATCCGCAAGGAGTTCGGCCTGACCCTGCCCCCGGAATTTGAGGCGCAATATCGCGAAAGCCTGCTTGCGGCCTTTGAAACCGGGCTCAAGATCATGCCGGGCGTCGTGTCGATGCTGGAGGATCTGGCCATTCCCTGCTGTGTCGCCACCTCGTCCAGCCCGCGCCGTGCCGAATTTTCGCTGCGTTTGGTGGGGCTTTGGGATCGGCTTGGCCCGCAAACCTTTACCGCCTCGCTGGTCGAAAAGGGCAAGCCCGCCCCCGATCTGTTTCTGTATGCGGCGGCCCGGATGGGGGCCGACCCGGCGGAGTGTCTGGTGATCGAAGACAGCCTGACCGGCATTCGCGCGGCCCGCGCGGCGGGGATGCGGGTCTGGCGGTTCATCGGCGGCAGCCACATGGGCCCCGACACCCCGGAAGAGCCCGAAGACGCAAGGCCCGATCACCGGTTTCACGCCTTTCATCAGTTCTATCAGCTTGCTCCCACACTCAGGAGATCGCCGTGACGCGCCCGGAAACAGACCCCACGCCGCAGGATGACGCCGCTCGGGCCGGGTGGTTGTACTATGTCGCCGGAATGACGCAGGATCAGATTGCCACCGAGCTGGGGGTCAGTCGGCAGCGGGCGCAGCGGCTGGTCAGCAAGGCGATTTCCGACGGTCTGATTCAGGTTCGGCTGAACCATCGGATCGGGGCTTGCATGGATCTGGAACAGGCGTTGCAGCACAGGTTCGGGTTGCAGCGGTGCCGCGTTGCGCCGGGGTTGGGGGCCGGGGCAGACCCCGCCCGGGCGATCGCCGTTGCCGCCGCGTCCGAGCTTGAACGCTATCTGCGCCAGCCCGATCCCCTGACCATCGCCTTTGGCACCGGGCGCGCCTTGCGGGCCATGGTCGAGCAGTTCAACCCCAGCGGCCCTTGCCCGCACAAGATCGTTTCGCTGTTGGGAAACATCGCGCCCGACGGGTCGGCCACGCTGTATGACGTGATCAGCCGGATCGCCGAAAGGTTGAATGCCACCTATTATCCGATGCCGGTTCCGGTGATTTCCGACACCGCACAGGAACGCGAATTCTTCATGCACCTGCGCCCCGTGCGCAATGTCTATGAATTGGCGCGCAAGGCCGATGTGACCTTTGTGGGCGTCGGTCAGATGGGGGCCGATGCGCCGCTGGCGCTGGATGGGTTTGTTTCGGCCGAAGTCATGGCCGAATTGCAGGAACAGGGCGCGACGGGCGAAATTGCCAGTTGGGTCTATGATGCCCGGGGCAGGTATATCGACAGCCCCCGCAACGCGCTGGTCGGCGGGGTAAGGGTCGAACCGGGGCAAAGCCAACCTGTCTTTGGCGTTGCCGCAGGAGCCAGCAAAATCAAGGCGATATACGCCGCCATCCAAGGGCGGATCATCAATTGCCTTGTCACGGATGAGCCCACAGCCAAGGCGCTTTTGGCGCAAGACTAGGGTCCAAGATGCCGCATTGCGGCGTATTTGGGGGCTTGACGACTCATGGGGTGATGTGAGTAATTGCCCACCAAGCGATGAAATGCTCAATCGCTTCCAAGGGAGGATACCTATGAAAATGACGCTTCGCGCGCTGCTTGGCGCGACGGTTTCGCTTACCCTCGCGCAGGGTGCTTTTGCAGATGTGATCACCATTGCGACCGTGAACAACGGCGACATGATCCGTATGCAGGGCTATACCGAAGACTTCACCGCCAAGACCGGCCACACGGTCGAGTGGGTGACGCTGGAAGAAAACGTTCTGCGTGAGCGTGTGACCACCGACATCACCACCAAGGGTGGCCAGTTCGACATCATGACCATCGGCATGTACGAAACCCCGATCTGGGGCAAGAACGGCTGGCTGGTTCCGCTGAACGATCTGTCGGCAGAATACGATGCCGCCGACATCCTGCCCGCCATGGCTGGCGGCCTGTCCTATGATGGCACCCTCTACGCTGCACCGTTCTACGGTGAATCGTCGATGATCATGTACCGCACCGACCTGATGGAAAAAGCAGGTCTGTCGATGCCCGAAGCCCCGACCTGGGACTTCATCCGCGAAGCTGCTGCAAAGATGACCGATCGTGCAAACGACGTGAACGGCATCTGCTTGCGTGGCAAGGCCGGCTGGGGTGAAGGCGGCGCTTTCATCACCGCGATGTCGAACTCGTTCGGCGCCCGTTGGTTCGATGAAGAGTGGAAGCCCACCTTTGACGGCGACGCATGGAAAAACACGCTGACCTTCTTCAAGGGCATGATGGACGAGTCGGGCCCGGCTGGTTACGCCACCAACGGCTTTAACGAAAACCTGTCGCTGTTCCAGCAGGGCAAGTGCGGCATGTGGATCGACGCAACCGTCGCCGCGTCGTTCGTGACCAACCCGAAGGATTCCAGCGTCGCCGACAAGGTCGGTTTCGCGCTGGCCCCCGACACCGGTCTGGGCAAGCGTTCGAACTGGCTCTGGGCTTGGGCTCTGGCGATCCCGGCAGGCACCCAGAAAGAAGCGGCTGCCAAGCAGTTCATCGAATGGGCAACCTCGAAGGGCTACATCGAGATGGTCGCGGCGAAAGAAGGCTGGGCCAACGTTCCCCCGGGCGCACGGACCTCGCTCTATGAAAACCCGGAATACCAGAAGGTTCCGTTCGCCAAGATGACGCTGGACTCGATCCTGTCGGCCAACCCGAACGCGCCGACCGTTGACCCGGTTCCCTATGTCGTCTCAAAGCCCTGATTCTTTTTATCAAACGGAGTCTTGCTGTCCGTGTTGAAGAGGTTTCGGTGATGGTCGTTGCGGTAAGCTTCTCTTGAGTTCACAGCCGTAATTTTCTTCGAAGAGCCAGCGAAGGGCATCGAGTTAGGATTATTGCGGTTGTCAATGTTCCAGGCGTTCGACATCATCAGTTCGAAGTAGGCATCGTTGTCGATGTTGATGCTCACGTAGTTGTAGTACTCCAGGAACTCTTCTGGCGTGATATTGCCGTCTGACTTTGTGCCGTGTTGCAGACTGTAATGAGACTCAAAAGTTTCAAGGAATTCTTTAAGGACCTCGTCCTCGCTCTTCTTACCAGACTTGACGTCCGGATGGAACTTTGCGTTGTACTTCCCTTTAATATCATTAATGTTCAGGATGCCATCACCCGAAACATCAATCGCCTTAAAAGCCTTAATGCAAATATTTGACCTAAACTGATTCATAGGCCCAACCACGGCACGGATGAACTCGTCAAAGGAGATCTCGTTGTTGCCATCTACATCGAAAATTTT
>JALQUQ010000023.1 GCA_023263735.1 Paracoccaceae bacterium
AAGCTGTCGTTGCCATCGCCTCCATAGACTTCGCCATTGGCGCCCGTGATCGTATCGGCCCCGTCGCCGCCGTAAACTTTTGCAAAATCGGCAGAAGCAAGGATGTTGATCAGGTCGTCACCGGCATCGCCATAGACCTCGGGAAACGATGCCCCACTCGTGATGGTGTCGTTTCCGTTGCCGCCAGAGGCATAGCCGTGCACATCGGTTCCGTAGTCGACCAAGACGTCGTCGCCATCGCCCCCGTAAAGATGGTCATATCCCGAAGTGAACCGCGCATCGGCAGCGGTATCCCCGCCCTGAAGCGTGTCGTTCCCTGCGCCACCATAAAGCCAGTCGTCGCCGACATCGCCGTTCAGGCTGTCATTGCCGTTGTCCCCGAACAGGCTATCGCCATGGGTCCCGCCCGACAGGGTGTCGTTGCCGTCGCCGCCATGCAACACGTCGACATGGCGTCCGCCATACATCAGGTCGTCATCATTTCCGCCGTGCAGGCTGTCGCGCCCGTCTCCGCCTTGGATCAGATCGGCGCCGTCACCACCATCGACAAAATCATTTCCCTCACCGGCGAGGATGTGATCCCGCCCGATTGATCCTTCAATCGTGTCATCAAACCGAGAGCCGACGATCTCTTGATCCTCGGCAGGGAGTTCGGGATCATCGTCAACCTTCCCCTCGGGGAAGATTCCCATCAACAAACCAGCCACCAAAAGTGGCCCGACAATCATCAAGACCAACATGAATACAACCCCACGAGCCTGCGCGCTTCGCGGGTGCAACTGAGCGCCTATGTCGGCAAAAAGTCAAAAGGCAAGTGCGCACCCCCCGTCAAAAAGGGCTAATTTTGCCCTTCCATAGTGTCGCACCCCCCGATTTCAGGCGGTTTTTCCCACATTTTCGGCAAAAGATTTCTCAAAAGCCTGTTTCTGCTCGGCGCTGGCCTCGGTCTGATTTTTGGCCACCCATTCCGCATAGGGCATGCCGTAGACGATTTCGCGCGCGGCATCCTTGGACATTTCGATCCCGCGGGCATTCGCCGCCTCTTGATACCAGCGGCTAAGGCAGTTGCGGCAGAACCCGGCCAGATTCATCATGTCGATGTTCTGAACATCGGGCCGTTTTTCCATCAGGTGATGCACCAGCGTGCGAAAGGCCGCGGCTTCGAGTTCGATCCGGGTTTGGTCATCCATCACTGTTCCTCCGGTTTCAGGCATTCGGCAAAGCGGCCAGCACATCCGACAGGATCGGGGCAAGCCGCCGCGCCCAGTCGCGTTGCTGTGCTTCGGTTTCTATCAGATCGTTGCGCAACTCGATCAAGGTGTTGTGGCGCCCGAATTGCAAGGCGTGCCGATCGACCGAATCGCCGGGCAGATGGCCGGAATAGGGCTCGTTGTCGCCGACGCACAAATCCGGCTCTTGCGACAGACGATCCAGCAGCACCTTGGACATCCGTGCATCAAGATGGCTGTACAAGACGCCAATCTGCCAAGGGCGCGGCGCCCGGCCCCGCAGGCAAGGGGTAAAGGAGTGGATCGCCAGCAAATGCCGCCCCACCGCCAATTCGGCCACAGCCGCATGATAGGGACGGTAAAGACGCTCCATCCGAACGGCGCGCTCCGCCTCTCCCACATCCCGGTTGGCTGGAATGATCGTCCCATCATAGAGTTTCATCACCAGCGTCGGATCATCCTCACCCCGGTTCGGGTCGATCACCAGACGGCTGAAATCCGAGCAGACTGCCGGACTGTTGAGCAACTCGGCCAAAAAGGTGGTCACGCCCTTGGCCCCGAGATCATAGGCGATGTGGCGCGCCATGTCGGATTGGGCAATGCCCAACTGCCCGCCCAGCCAATCGGGCACCCGGTTGCTCGCATGGTCGCAGGTGACCAACCATGGCCCCGGTCGATCAGTCCCGAAAGTTTCGAACGCTTCGTGTCGCATGTTTAAGCATCTTTCAACATGATCGGCCATCAGCACCATTTGATTGCCGTTTATGTGATCCGAGGGAAAAGCGCCAGTTGATAGCCGCGCCCGATTGCTCTATTGCCATTCTCGGCCCACCACGAAACCAAGAACCGAAGAAGGAAAAAGGCATGAGACGCCTTCGGAATGTCAAGATCGTGGCCACATTGGGCCCCGTCTCCAGCGATTACGAAACGATCCGCGCCTTGTTCGAGGCGGGAGCCGACGTGTTCCGCCTGAACATGAGCCACGGGACGCATGACGACATTCGTGCCCGTCACACAATCATTCGGCAGGTCGAGGCCGATACCGGACGCGCGATTGCCATTCTGGCCGACCTTCAGGGCCCGAAACTGCGCGTTGGCGTCTTTGCCGCCGGGGCCCATGATCTGGAGGATGGCGACAAGTTCCGCCTTGACCTCAGCGATGCGCCCGGGGACAGCAACCGCGTTCAACTGCCCCACCCCGAGATTTTTGCCGCACTGGAACCCGGCGCGTCTTTGCTGGTGAATGACGGGAAAATCCGCTTGCGCGTTGAGGCGTGCGGCCCGGATTTCGCCGATTGCGTCGTGACCGTCGGGGGCACGATTTCAAACCGCAAGGGCGTGAACGTGCCCGATGTGGTGCTGCCCTTGGCCGCTTTGTCCGACAAAGACCGCAAGGATCTGGAATTCGCCTGCGAGTTGGGCGTTGACTGGCTGGCCCTGTCTTTCGTGCAGCGCCCCGAAGACGTGATCGAGGCCCGCGATCTGGCCCGCGGTCGCGCGGCTGTTCTGTCCAAGATCGAAAAGCCCGCCGCCGTCAAAGCCTATGACGAAATCCTTGAAGTGTCTGATGGCATCATGGTGGCCCGGGGCGACCTTGGCGTGGAACTTCCGGTCTATTCGGTGCCGCCGATTCAGAAACGTCTGGTGCGCAAGGCCCGTGCCGCCGCCAAACCGGTGATCGTTGCGACCCAGATGCTGGAATCGATGATCGAATCGCCGATGCCCACCCGGGCCGAGGTGTCGGACGTCGCCACCGCGATTTACGAAGGCGCGGATGCCGTGATGCTTTCGGCAGAATCGGCCGCTGGTAAATTCCCGATCGAGGCCGTGACCACGATGAACAACGTGGCGATCTCGGTTGAAAGCGATGCCACCTACCGTCAGGTCATCGAGGCCAGCCGTCAGGTCAAGCGGTCGAGCGTGGCCGATGGCATCGTGGCCGCCGCCCGTGAAATCGCCGAAGCGACCGACATCAAGGCCATTGCCGTCTTCTCGCAATCAGGGACGACGGTCAGCCTTGTGTCGCGGGAACGTCCGCGCGTTCCGATCATTGCTCTGACTCCGCTGATGGCAACCGCGCGGCGGATGTGCCTGACCTGGGGTGCGCATTGCGTGATCACCGAAGAGCAAGAGCGCTTCAAGGGCGCGGTTCTGGCCGCTGTGCGGGCTGCGCGCCAGCATGGGTTCGCCTCGGAACAGGATCAGATCGTGCTGACCGCTGGTGTTCCGTTCAATGTGATCGGTTCGACCAACATTCTGCGTGTCGCCCCCTGCGATGAGCGGTTGATCTATCGCGTCGATCCGGAATAATCCTAACGGAGTATTTCCTAACGATTGAAAAGGGTCAGGGCATGGACAGCGATTTGATGTTGGTCATCGGGTTGATTGTTTGTGCCCTGTCCTTGCCTTCGGTGATTGGCGCCATTTCCGAGGGGCGCGCGCCCCGAACGGCCTCGATCGCGATTCTGGTGGGCGGGCTTTTGGTGGTTCTGGCGCTGAGCCGCCACCCCGGCGGATACGCCATCGACGAGATTCCGCAGGTGTTTTTCCGGGTGATCGGACGCCTGCTGCACTGATCCGTTGCAATTGGCGAACCCACCCCCTTTCGCGCCCTTTTACCCTTGCGCCTGTGCCGAATGGTGCCTATAGGGGCAATCTCTGAAAGCCCGTACGACCGGCCAAGTTGGCATGCCGAGTCGCACGTTGTTACGATTGGAGATCGAAATGCCGAAGATGAAGACCAAATCCGCTGCGAAAAAGCGGTTCTCCTTCACGGCCAATGGCCACGTGAAGGCCGGTGTGGCGGGCAAGCGCCACGGGATGATCAAGCGCACGACCAAGTTTATTCGTGACGCGTCGGGCACCATGGTCCTGTGCGACTCCGACGAAAAGATCGTCAAGAAGTACATGCCCTACAACCGGTAAGGAGAACTAAAGATGTCCCGCGTTAAATCCGGTAAGGTGACCCACGCCCGTCACCGCAAGGTGATCAAGCAGGCCGCTGGCTACTACAGCGCCCGTTCGCGTAACTTCCGCACCGCTACTCAGGCCGTCGACAAGGCCAACCAGTACGCGACCCGCGACCGCAAGGCCCGTAAGCGCAGCTTCCGTGCCCTGTGGATTCAGCGTATCAACGCTGCTGTCCGTCTGTTCGACGCCGAACTGACCTATTCGCGTTTCATCAATGGCCTGCTGAAAGCTGGCATTGAAGTGGACCGTAAAGTTCTGGCCGATCTGGCTGTGCACGAGCCCGAGGCGTTCAACGCCATCGCCGCTCAGGCAAAGGCCGCTCTGGCCTGATCCCAGTGGATCAAAGTTACGAAAGGCCCTGCTGCAAAGCGGGGCCTTTTTCATTCCGGGCAGGGGCAAACGGCACCGATCCCCCGGATTTCGCCCAAACAGCCGCCTTTGCCAGTTGCATCCCGCCCTTGCATCCTAGCGGCCTTCCCGCTAACCCCGTCACGCTAGGCGCCGGAGGCTTATGATGGATCTGACCGAACTTCGTGGCAAATATATCGAGGCAGTCGCCAAGGCTGCCGATGAATCGTCGCTGGAAGAGGTGCGCCTTGCCGCCCTTGGCAAAAAGGGCGAGATCAGCCTGTTGATGGCGACCTTGGGCAAAATGTCGCCCGAAGAGCGCAAATCGCAGGGCGCGGCGCTGAACGTCCTCAAGACGGAAATCGACGCGGCACTGCGCGCCAAAAAGCAGGGTCTGGCCGATGCCGCGCTGAACGAGCGTCTGAAATCAGAATGGCTTGACGTTACGCTGACCAGCCGCCCGCGTCCGATGGGCACCATTCACCCGGTCAGCCAGGTGATGGATGAGTTGACGGCCATTTTCGCCGATATGGGATTTTCGGTGGCCGAAGGGCCGCAGGTGGAATCCGATTGGTACAACTTTGACGCCCTGAACATTCCCCCCGAACATCCGGCGCGCCAAGAGCATGATACGTTCTTCATGCATCGGGCCGAGGGCGACGACCGTCCGCCGCATGTTCTGCGCACCCATACCTCGCCCGTTCAGATCCGGGCGATGACCGAAAAGGGCGCGCCGATTCGCGTGATCGCGCCCGGCCGCGTCTATCGGATGGACATGGACCAGACCCACACCCCGATGTTCCATCAGGTCGAAGGTCTGTGCATCGACCGCGACATCAGCATGGCCAACCTGAAATGGGTGCTGGAAGAATTCTGCCGCGCGTTCTTTGAGGTGGACAAGGTGGAACTGCGGTTCCGCGCCAGCCACTTCCCCTTTACCGAACCTTCGGCCGAGGTCGATATCCGCTATTCCAACGTGGGTGGCCAATTGCGGATTGGCGAGGGCGACAAGTGGATGGAAATTCTGGGTTCGGGCATGGTGCATCCAAAGGTGTTGCAGGCCGCTGGGGTGGACCCGAACGAATGGCAGGGCTTTGCCTTTGGGGTCGGGATCGACCGCATCACCATGCTGAAATACGGCATTCCGGATCTGCGGTCGTTCTTTGAGGGGGATCTGCGCTGGCTTCGCCATTATGGCTTCTCGGCCTTGAACATGCCCGATCTTCCGGGCGGGCTGAGCCGCTAAGGAAAACAGGCCGGACACCGCAACAGGGTGCCCGGCCTTTTCATTTGAAAAACCAATCCGTTGGGCTGACCGATCAATAGATCGTCGCGACGACCGCCAGTTGGCTCATCTCCCGATAGGCCATCAGGCACATCACAATGGCAGATGCCAGGAATACGATATTTCGTATCACGCTCATCTGTTTTCGCCCTCCGGGGATATCTAAGGAAATCTGGCTCATGGCGCATCCTTAGCCGCAAGCAACGTCTGAATTATGGCGATGAACCCGCCAAATTATGACAAATTCGATATCAACAGAAAGCTTGGTCTCGCCCTTTCCCTTTTCGCACCTTTGCGCTAAGGCCCTGTAGGAAACTTCGCGCCCGGCGTTGGCGCGGCTGACAACGGGGCCCAAGCATGAAATTCACCCTCTCCTGGCTGAAAGACCACCTGGAAACCGACGCGTCTTTGGCCGACATCGAATATGCGCTGACGGATCTTGGACTTGAGGTTGAAGAGACGGTCAATCCGGCCGCGAAATTGGCGCCGTTTACCATCGCCAAGGTTCTGCATGCCGAACAGCACCCCGATGCCGATCGCCTGCGGGTCTGCAAAGTGCTGACGGATGAGGGCGAAAAGCAGATCGTTTGCGGCGCGCCGAATGCCCGGGCCGGGATTACGGTCGTGCTGTGCAAACCCGGCGACTATGTGCCGGGCATCGACACCACGCTTGGCATCGGCAAGATCCGGGGCGTTGAAAGCCATGGGATGATGGCCTCTGAACGCGAGCTGGAACTGTCTGACGAGCATAATGGCATCATCGAACTGCCCTCGGGCGAAGTTGGGCAAAAGTTCATCGACTGGTTGGCCATCAACCGCCCCGGCACCGTTGATCCGATGATCCACATCAAGATCACCCCTAACCGCCCCGATGCCTTGGGCATTCATGGCATCGCGCGCGATCTGGCGGCGCGGGGTCTGGGTCGGCTGAAGGCGGTTGAGGTTCCGGCGATCACCGGGTCTTTCCCCAGCCCGATCCGGGTTGAAATTGATCCGGCGCTGCGGGAAAAAGGCTGCCCGCATTTTGCGGGTCGCCTGATCCGTGGGGTCAAGAATGGCCCTTCGCCGGCGTGGATGCAGCAGCGACTGAAGGCGATCGGTCTGCGACCGATTTCGACGCTGGTTGATATCACCAACTATTTCACCTTTGGCCTGAACCGCCCGCTGCACGTCTTTGACGCTGACAAGGTTTCGGGCGGCGTGCTGCGCATTCACCCCGCACAGGGGGGCGAGGAATTCCTTGCGCTGGACGGCAAGACCTACACCTTGCGCGCCGGTATGATGGCCATTTCGGATGAGGCGGGCGTCGAGTCGCTGGCCGGTATCATGGGCGGAGAGGTTTCGGGCTGCTCGGACGACACGGTCAACGTGTTTCTGGAATCGGCCTATTGGGACCCGATCACCACGGCCACGACCGGCCGTGCGCTGAAGATCAATTCGGATGCGCGCTATCGGTTTGAACGCGGGGTCGATCCGGCGTTTACCTTGCCCGGTCTGGAACTGGCGACGCAGATGATCTTGGATCTTTGCGGCGGCGAAGCCAGCGAATTGGCCGTTGACGGCGCGGCCATCGATACGACCCGCAGCTACAAGCTGGACCCGGCCCGCGTGATCAGCCTTGTCGGCATGGACATCCCCGAAGCCGAGCAGCGCGCCACGCTGACCGCGCTTGGCTTTACGCTGAACGGCGATATGGCAACCCCGCCGTCGTGGCGCCCCGATGTTCTGGGCGAGGCCGATCTGGTCGAGGAAGTTGCCCGCGTCGCCAGCCTGACCAAACTGGTGGGCAAACCCTTGCGCCGCGCCGCAGCCGGTGTGCCAAAGCCGATCCTGACCCCGTTGCAGCAGCGCGAAAAGACCGCGCGGCGCACCATTGCGATGCTGGGTTACAATGAATGCGTAACCTATAGCTTTATCGCCGAAGAGGCGGCCAAGCTGTTTGGGGGTGGCCAAGATGCCGTGCGGGTGGAAAATCCGATCTCGTCGGAAATGACCCACCTGCGCCCCGATCTGCTGGCTGGTCTTTTGAAGGCGGCCGAGCGGAACCAATCGCGCGGTTTCATGGATCTGGCGCTTGCCGAGATTGGCCCGGCCTTTACCGGTGGCGAACCCGGCGATCAGCATTTGCAGGCGACGGGGCTTTTGATTGGCAGCAACGCCCCGCGCGATCCGCATGGCAGCCGCCGCCCGGTGGATATCTATGACGCCAAGGCTGATGCCGAGGCGGTGCTTGCCGCTTTGGGCGCACCTGCCCGCATGCAGATCACCCGCAAGGTGGCCGATTGGTGGCACCCGGGCCGTTCGGGCGTCATCGGTTTGGGGCCGAATGTCATGGCGACCTTTGGCGAAATTCACCCCAAGGTTCTGCGCGCCTTTGACATCAAGGGCCCGGCAGTGGCCTTTACCGTTCGGGTCGCCAACGTGCCTTATCCCAAGGTGAAAACACCCACCCGCCCCGCGCTGACCATCAGCGATCTTCAGGCGGTGGAGCGTGACTTTGCGTTTGTGGTGGATGCGGGCGTCGAGGCCCTGACCGCCGTCAACGCCGCGCAGGGTGCAGACAAGACATTGATTGAATCCGTGCGTGTCTTTGACCAGTTCACCGGCGAAAAGGCCGAAGCACAGATGGGCGCGGGCAAGAAATCGATCGCTTTGACCGTGCGGCTGCAACCGAACGACAAAACCCTGACCGAGGCCGATATCGAAGCGGTGTCGGCCAAGATCGTCGAAAAGGTGTCCAAGGCCACCGGCGGCGCGCTGCGGGGCTGATCGGGCATCGCAACCGAAGATTTTGGGGGGCCTTTCCGGGCCCCCTTTTTCATGCGCCCCGCCGCCCCCTTAGGCCGATGCGCGGCGGATGATGGAAAACCCCAGATCGATGACCGAGGTTTCCAGCGTTTCCCCCAAGATACGCCGCTGCATCTGGGCAGCCGCCACCCGGCCCAGTTCGTCGCGATCAACCTTGACCGTGGTCAGCGCCGGTTCAACCGCTGCGGCATAATCCTGATCGCCAAAGCCGATCACCGCGACCTGACCGGGAACGGCCATTCCTTGGGCCTGCGCCTCGATCAAGACCCCATGCGCCAGAAGATCCGAACTGCAAAAGACGACCCCATGGGTAAACCCGTGATCGGCCACCGCTTGGGCAAAGGCCCCGCGCCCAACGCCCAGACTGGCCGCCCCCGCGCAATCCACCCGCACAACGTTTTGCCCGCCCGTTCGGGCGAAAGCCTCGGCAAAGGCGGCGCGACGGCGGTGCGCCCTTTCATCGGCGGCCGTGATGGTCAGCGCCGTGGCATGCCCCTGCTGCCCCGCGAATTCGCCCACCGCCGCCCCGGCAGCCACATGAGAAAAGCCCACACAGACATCAATCGGTGTTTCCGAGATATCCCAGACCTCGACCACGGGGATATCGGCACCCATCAGCATCTTTCGACTGGCGGGCGTGTGGTGGATGCCGGTCAACAGCATGCCGTCCGGGCGCCGGGACAGCATCGTTGCAATCAGCCGCTCTTCCTCTTCTGGATCAAATCCGCATTCGGCCAGCATGATCTGATATCCATCATTCCGCAGGATCTGCGAAAAGCCATGCAGCAAACTGGAATAGACGATATTGGTGATCGAGGGGACAAGCGCCGTAATCAACCGCGACCGCCGCGACGCCAAGGCCCCGGCAAGGGCGTTGGGCACATATCCGGTTTGGCGAATGGCCTCGTGAATGCGCTCCAGCGTTTGGGGCGACACTTTGGAGGGGGTCGACAAGGCCCGCGAAACCGTCACCTGCGACACGCCCGCCAGACGGCCGATCGTTGACATCGTGACCGCCCCCAAAGCCGCATTCGCGCGCGTCGTCTTTCCGTCTGACACGGCAGGTTTCTCCATCCGCTGACACTTTCCGGGCGATAGGCGCGTTTATCGCCCTTGTCTGGCAGGGGTCAAGCCAAACCGGAATGAATGCGCAAACATACGTCTCAAAGCTTCGCCGCCTAAAATCCAATATGCTAGAATAATGCCAGTAGCTTGCGGGGTCGAATTCTTGACAGGCAGAAATGAATGCGCATACATGCCAAGGCAAGGAGGGTCCCGCATGTCACCCAAGCCCCGGAAATCCCCCAGCGACCTGCGTTCGGCCCGTTGGTTCGGCCCTGACGATCTTCGCAGTTTCGGCCACCGGTCGCGCATGATGCAACTGGGCTATTCCGAAGCCGATTTCCGCGACAAGCCCGTGATCGGCATTCTGAACACCTGGTCAGAGCTGAACAGTTGCCATGCGCATTTCCGCGAAAGGGCCCAAGACGTAAAGCGCGGCATCCTGCAAGCCGGGGGCTTGGGTCTGGAACTGCCGTCGATTTCCGTGGACGAAAGCTTTACCAAGCCGACCTCGATGCTGTACCGAAACCTCTTGGCGATGGAGACCGAAGAGCAGATCCGGTCGCATCCGCTGGATGGTGTCGTCCTGATGGGCGGATGTGACAAGACGACACCCGGTTTGATCATGGGGGCCCTGACGGCGGGGCTTCCGATGATTTACCTGCCCGCCGGGCCCATGCTGCGCGGCAACTATGCCGGCCAATCGCTGGGGTCTGGTTCGGATGCCTGGAAATATTGGGACGAACGCCGTGCAGGCGCGATCTCTGATGCCGAGTGGCGGGGCATTCAAGGCGGGATCGCCCGATCTCCGGGCGTGTGCATGACCATGGGCACGGCGAGCACGATGACCGCGATTGCCGATGCCATGGGCCTGACCCTTCCGGGTGCAAGCTCTATCCCGGCGGTGGATTCCGGCCATCAGCGCATGGCGGCAGATTGTGGCCGCCGGATCGTCGATATGGTGTGGGAGGATCTGACGCCCGATCAGATCGTCACCCCGGCGGCGGTGCGCAATGCGGCCATCGTTGCCATGGCCACCGGCTGTTCGACGAATGCGGTCGTTCATCTGATCGCCATGGCGCGCCGTGCGGGGGTTGACCTGACCCTTGACGATCTGGATGCGCTTGGCCGCATGACCCCGCTGATCGCCAATGTCCGCCCGTCGGGCAAAGACTATCTGATGGAAGATTTCTATTACGCAGGCGGCCTGCGCGCCCTGATGGCACAACTTCGCGACCGTCTTGATCTGACCTGCCTGACCGTCACGGGCCAGACCCTCGGGGCGGCGCTTGACGGGGCCAAGGTCTATAATGACGATGTTATTCGCCCGCTGTCGAACCCGGTCTATCACGAGGGATCGCTTGCCGTGCTGCGGGGAAACCTTTGCCCCAACGGCGCCGTGATCAAACCGGCGGCTTGCGATCCGAAATTCCACCTGCATCAGGGCCCGGCGCTTGTGTTTGACAGCTACCCCGCGATGAAGGCCTTTGTCGAGGATGAAACCGCCCTTGTTTCGCCCGATATGGTCATGGTCCTGCGCAATGCGGGCCCACAGGGGGGGCCGGGGTTCCCCGAATGGGGCATGTTGCCGATCCCCAAGGCGCTGATCAAACGGGGCCATCGCGACATGCTGCGCATCTCGGACGCCCGGATGTCGGGCACATCTTACGGGGCCTGCGTGCTGCATGTCGCCCCGGAAAGCTTTGTCGGTGGCCCGCTCGCGCTTTTGAAAACCGGCGATATCGTGCGGCTCGATCTTGCGAACCGGCGTCTTGACATGCTGGTGGACCCGGACGAACTGGCCCGCCGCCGCGCCGAATGGGTCGCGCCCGAGCCCCATTATCATCGCGGCTATGGCTATTTGTTCGCAAAGCATGTCAGCCAAGCCGACAAAGGGTGCGATTTCGATTTTCTGGAAAAATCCTTTGGGCCCAATCCCAAAGAGCCGGCGATTTATTGAAACCGGCGTTTTGCCCGCCAAGAGACCGGTCTCTGCCAAGCGCCCGGCAGGGCCGTCTTTGGGGGCTCGATGCCCGCAAAGACGGCAGCACCGTTATTTCTTGGCAGGCACCACGCGGTTGACATGGCCCATTTTGCGCCCGGCCTTCACCTCGGCCTTGCCATATAGATGGATCGACGCGTTGCGCTCTTTCGCGATTTCAGGAATGCGCAGCACATCATCGCCGATCAGGTTTTCCATCACCACATCGGCAAACCGCGATCCATCGCCCAAGGGCCAGCCAGCCACGGCGCGGATATGTTGCTCGAACTGGTCCACCGTGCAGCCCTGCTGCGTCCAGTGGCCGGAATTATGAACCCGTGGGGCGATTTCATTGACGATCAGCCCATCAGGAGTGACGAAAAGCTCAACTCCCATCACGCCGACATACTCCAGTGCATTGACGATCTTCGCCGCAAGCAGCACGGCATCGGTGCGCTGCCCGGGCGACAAACGCGCGGGCACTGTGGTCGTATGCAAGATCCCGGCGCGATGCACATTTTCACCGGGGTCAAAGCAAGACACCGCCCCGTCGATCCCCCGGGCCACGATCACGCTGGCCTCGAATTTGAAATCGACAAAGCCTTCCAACACGGCCTCGGCCCCATTCATCGCGGCCAAAGCAGCGGGCGCATCCGCCGCGGTCATGATCCGCGCTTGCCCCTTGCCGTCATAGCCCAGCCGCGTGGTCTTCAGAATGCCCGGCAATCCCACCTTGGCAATCGCCTGATCCAGGCTGGCGGCATCGGTGACCCGGGCATAGGCTGCTGTTTTCAGACCGATCTCGTTCAGGAAATCCTTTTCGCTGATCCGATCCTGACTGATGGCAAGGGCGCGGCGGTTCGGACGGATCGGGCGAAGGGCCTCCAACGCATCCAGCGATGCTGCTGGCACGTTTTCGAATTCATAGGTGATCACATCGACTGACTCGGCAAAGCCGCGCAGCGCATCGAAATCTTCGTAGGCCGCCGTCGTAACGCGGTCGGCAACTTGACCGGCGGGCGGATTGGCCCCCGGTTCAAAGATGTGGGTCTTGAGGCCAAGCCGGCTGGCCGCGACCGACAGCATGCGGCCCAACTGGCCACCGCCCAGAATTCCGATGGTGCTTCCCGGTTTCAACGGCTCAGTCATCTTGGGGCTCCTCGGGGATCGATGCCGACAGGGCATCCCGCCAGGCATCCAGCCGCGCACCCAAAGCCGGGTCCGAAACCGCCAGAATGCCCGCCGCCATCAGACCGGCATTGGCCGCGCCCGCCGACCCGATGGCCATGGTAGCCACGGGAAATCCCTTGGGCATTTGTACGATGGAATACAGGCTGTCGACGCCCGACAAGGCCCGGGTCTGCACCGGAACACCCACCACAGGAACCCGCGTTTTCGACGCCATCATGCCCGGCAGATGTGCAGCACCACCGGCCCCAGCGATGATCACCTTCAACCCGCGCTCGACCGCTGTCTTGCCATAGCTCCACAAACGATCTGGCGTGCGGTGCGCGCTGACGATCTTTGTTTCATAGCTGATCCCCAATTCATCAAGGATCAGTGCGGCTTCTTTCATGGTGGCCCAGTCAGACTGCGACCCCATGATGATTCCTACGTCAACGGCCATGAATGCCTCCGGGCTTGTTGGCAGCGCAGTTACATCCATAGGCCCAAGGGAGCAAGCATCCGGCCCGGATTTTGCGGCATTTGCCCAAGGATTCAGGCAATAATGTCAGGGATCAACTGATCTTCGAGTTTGACGATCCGGTCTTTGAGCGCCAGCTTTTGCTTCTTGAGACGGCGCAGCGTCAATTGATCGGGGCGCCCCGTTTCTTCCAAGGCAAAGATGGCCGCGTCCAAATCCCGATGCTCCCGCCGCAGCACTTCCAGGCGGACGCGCATCATTTCTTCGGAGTTCATTTCACTGGCGGCATTCATAGGGCAACCGGCTTTCTGGCTGTCGGGGCTATGTGTTGAATATAGTGAGTCTTTGCCGTTGCGGAAAGGATTCTGCAGGCTAAGTGCAAGAAATCCGCGAGATGCCCCGCGCAGTTGACCTTGCGGCCCGCCTGTCCATTGCCCATATTCAAAGCGTAAGGCGCCCAAGATTGGGGCCGATCCACGACAATGTCGCTTGAACAAGGACATCGATCACATGACGAAACTCAGCTTTGGGGCGCATCCCTTTTTGCTTGGGTTTGAGCAGTTGGAACGACTGGTCGAACGCACCGCCAAATCCTCGGGAGAGGGGTATCCCCCCTTCAACATCGAAGCCACCTCTGAAAACGCCTATCGCATCACGCTGGCCGTTGCCGGTTTTCGCGAAGAAGATCTGGCAATTACGGTCGAGGATCGGCAGTTGGTCGTGCGCGGGCGGCAGGGCGAAGATTTGCAGGATCGCGTGTTTTTGCATCGTGGCATTGCCAGCCGCGCCTTTCAGCGCAGTTTTGTCTTGGCAGATGGTGTCGAAGTGGCGGGCGCCAGCATGGAACACGGTCTGCTGCATATCGATCTCAAGCGGTCGGTGCCGGAAACGGTCGTGCAAACGATCCGCATCGGGACCAAGTGATCGGGGGTTATGATGAACATGAAATCTTTTTCCACGACCAAAGCTGACAAGCAGATGGTCTATGTCAAACCGGTGCTGGTTGCCGATCTTCCCGAAGGTCTGCGGCAGGAAATCGGTGAGGTCGATCAGGTCTATTCCGTGAACCGCCCCGATGGTGAGCGGCTGGCCTTGGTTCTGGATCGCAAACTGGCGTTTATGTTGGCGCGCGAAAACGATTACCTTGCCGTAAGCGTTCACTAACCGCCACGATTGGCAAAACACGCCAGAACCGGCGGCCAAGATCGGCGGTGGCATTGCCCAAAATCAAGAGGCCGCACCCTTTGGCGCGGCCTTTGTATTTGCAGGCGGTCGGGTGGTTGGCCCGATCAGTGGCCCTCTTGGCCCGCCAGCCATTTTTCGGCATCCAAAGCCGCCATGCAGCCCATGCCCGCGCTGGTCACGGCCTGACGGTAGACATGATCGGTCAAATCTCCAGCCGCAAAAACGCCGTCGATGCTGGTGCGGGTCGTCCCGGGGATCACCT
>JALQUQ010000240.1 GCA_023263735.1 Paracoccaceae bacterium
GACGCCTGACCGGTTCTATGTGCCTGAAAAGGTGCACGATGCCTTTGTCGCAGGCTTTGTCGCCCGCACGCAGCAGATCAAACTGGGCGACGGGATCGACCCTTCGGTTGGCATGGGCCCCCTGATCAATGCAACCCGTCTGGCCGAGATGGAAAAGATCGTGGCCGCCGCCGTACAATCGGGGGCAAACATTGCCACCGGGGGCGCGCGCGCCGCAGGGTTCAACGCCGGACATTTCTTTGAACCCACGGTTCTGACCGATTGCACCGATGACATGGGCGTCATGGCGGCCGAGAATTTTGGCCCCATCGCGGCGATCACCCGTTTCAGCAGCGAAGACGACGTCTTGGCCCGCGCCAATGCTTGCGACATGGGCCTGTCGGCCTATGCCTTCACCCAAAACCCGGCCCGTGCCCGGCGCACGGTGGCCACGCTCAAGGCGGGGATGGTGGGCATCAATTCCTTTGCGATGGCCGCAAGCGAGGCCCCCTTTGGCGGCACCAACCACTCGGGTATGGGTCGCGAAGGCGGGATCGAGGGCATCCGCGACTACCTTGATATCAAATCCAGTCAGATGGTGTGGGCATGATCAAAAACCGGTTGAAACAGCTTTGGGCCGAAGGCAAACCAACGATCAACGGGTGGTGTTCCATCGGCAATCCCTTCACGGCCGAAATCATGGCGGCGCAGGGGTTTGACAGCATTTGCATTGATTTGCAGCACGGCGCGTTGGATTATTCCGCCGCCTTGCCGATGTTTCAGGCCATGCGCGCCAGCGGCGCGGTTCTGATGGCGCGGGTGCCATGGCTTGACCCTGCGGCGATCATGAAAGTGCTGGACGCGGGCGCCTATGGGGTGATCTGCCCGATGACCAACACCCCCGACCAGGTCGCCGAATTCGTCAGCTATTTGCGCTATCCCCCACAGGGCGTGCGCAGCTTTGGCCCCACCCGTGCCTCTTTTTCGCAGGGGCCCAACATCGCCCACGAAGCCAACGACGAAATTCTGGCCTTTGCCATGATCGAAACCGCCGAAGCGATGCAAAATCTTGAGGCGATTTGCGCCGTGCCGGGGTTGGATGGCATCTATGTCGGCCCCGCCGATCTGTCTTTCAGCCTGTCGAACGGCAGGCTGACCCCCGGCTTTGACCGGGATGAACCCGAAGTCGTCGCCGCCCTCAAAGACATCGTTGCGGCCTGCAAACGCCATGGCCTTCGCGCGGGCATTCATTGCGGAACCGCCGATTACGCCGCCAAGGCGATCAGTTGGGGCTATGACATGACCACCGTCGGCGGCGACTCGCGGTTTCTGGCGGCGGCTGCCGGGGCCACGGTCGCGCGCTTTCGCGAATTGGCGGGCGATGCGGCCAATGCCCGCGACGACGGGGGCTATTGATGCCCCATGTCCTTGTTGCCGGTAAGATCCATCCCGCGGGGATCGCGCGGTTAAGTGCGGCGCCGGGCATAACCTTTGAAATGGTGGAGACGGTTTCCGAAGCCGCCTTTGCCCCCCGGATCGAAGCGGCCGACGCGCTTTTGATCCGCACCCAACCGCTCGGCGCGGCAACCATCGCGCGGGCCGATCGTTTGCAATTGGTGTCGCGCCATGGGGTGGGCTTTGATGCGGTGGATGTGGCGGCCCTGACCGCGCGGGGCATCCCTTTGGCCGTGGTGGGCGATGTCAACACCGTCGCCGTGGCCGAACATGCGATGATGATGCTTTTGGCCGCGACCAAGCGCGCCTTGCGGGCAGATCAGGCGGTGCGCTCCGCCGACGGATGGGGCTGGCGCAATCGGCTTGAGGCTACGGAAATCGGCGGCAAGACCCTGCTTTTGCTGGGATATGGCCGGATTGGGCGCAAAGTCGCCGAACTCGCCATGGCCTTTGGCGTGCGGGTCGTGGCGCATGACCCGTGGCTGATGGCGAATGGCTGGCCCGATGGCCCGGTGCGGCCCGCGCCTGATTTGGCCAGTGCCCTTGCGCGGGCCGATCTGATTTCGGTTCACATGCCGCGCGCCGACCGCCCCACCCTTGGCGCGGCAGAACTGGCCCATGTCAAACCCGGCGCGGTTCTGGTCAATACCGCGCGCGGCGGGATCGTCGATGAGGCGGCGCTGGTCGCGGCCCTGACCCGGGGACAGATCGGGGCCGCTGGGCTTGATGTGTTCGACGATGAACCACCTAGCCCCGATCACCCCCTGCTTGCCTTTGATCAGGTGCTTTTCTCCCCGCATATCGGCGGGTTGACGGCCGAAGGCGGCGAACGTCTGGCCACCCATTCCGTGCAGAACATTCTGGATCACTTTGCCGGATGTCTGGACCCGTCCCTTGTCGTCAATCGCGCCGCCCTTGGCGGGCTGAAGGATCTTGCAAAATGACCAAACCGAAACTCCGCATTGGCCTGATCGGCACGGGCTTTATGGGCAAGGCCCATGTCTTTGGCTTTGCCTCGGCCCCGCGCGTGTTTGACCTGCCCTATGACATCGACCTGCATACCGTCGCCGATATCACGACTGAAAGCGCCGAGCGCGCGGCGGCGGCCTTTGGTTTTGCCCATGCCACCACCGACTGGCGGCGCATGGTCGACGACCCCGATATTGATGTGATCGACATCACCGCACCGAATGCCCTGCACAAGGAGATGGCCTTGGCCGCAATCGCGGCGGGCAAGCATGTCTATTGCGAAAAACCGCTGGCCCCTCTGGCCAAGGATGCCGCCGAAATGGCCACGGCAGCCGAGGCCGCGGGCGTGAAAACGCAGGTTGGCTTCAACTATCTGTGCAACCCGATGATGGGCTTGGCGCGCGAGATGATCCAAGCCGGGGAACTGGGCGAGATCCGGGGCTATCGCGGCATTCATTGCGAAGATTACATGGCCGATGCCAATGGCCAGTTCACCTTTCGCCACGATCCGGCGGGCGGCGGCGCCTTGGCCGACATCGGCAGCCATGCCCTTGCCACGGCCGAATTCCTGTGCGGGCCGATCACCCGTGTGATGGGGGATTGCGTCACGATGATTGCCGAGCGCCCGGATGGCAAAGGCGGCACCCGCAAGGTCGAAGTCGATGATGTGGGCCGCGCCTTCTTGCGGTTCGAAAACGGTGCCACGGGCAGCATCGAAGGGAACTGGATCGCCACAGGCCGCAAGATGCAGCATGACTTTGAAATCTATGGCACCAAAGGCGCGCTGGCCTTTAGCCAGGAACATTTCAACGTCTTGCACTATTTCAGCACCGCAGACGCCAAAGGCCGCCAAGGGTTCCGCCGGATCGAGGCCGGGCCCGATCACGCCCCCTATGGCCTGTTTTGCGTGGCCCCCGGCCATCAGTTGGGCTTTAACGATCTGAAAGCCATCGAAGTTGCGGGCTATCTGAACGCCATCGCGGGCAAAACGCCCGAGCCGTTCAACTTCCGCAAAGGCCTGCGAATCCAAAGCCTTGTCGAAGCGATCCAGACCAGCAGCCGCGAGGCGCGGTGGCTTGACGTGATCTGACCCATGTCCGGGGCGATGGGATCGCCGGGGCGCGTTCCGATTGGACGGCCCCACCGCATCCCTGCCCCGAACAAGGCCTTGGGCCAATTCCCTGCGGCCAGCCCCCCCTCATTGGTTTAAGGAAACCGCCATGACCCTTCGCATCGCCCTGAACCGCACCTGCGCGCCCCAGATGGCGCTGCCCGACTTCATCCGACTGGCCGTCGCCGCCGGGGCAAAAGCCGTTGAAATCCGCAATGATATCGAAGGGCGGGAATTCCACGATGGAACCCCCGCCTCTGAGGTGCGCGCCCGACTGGCCGATGCCGGCTTGGCCGTCGCTTCGGTCAATGCCTTGCAACGCTTCAACGAATGGACGCCCGAGCGCGAGGCCGAGGCCCGCGCCATCCTGTCTTATGCAGCGGCTTTGGGGGCACCGGGGGTCGTGCTTTGCCCGGTTCACAACGAAGATC
Source organism: Paracoccaceae bacterium (assembly GCA_023263735.1). GTDB lineage: Bacteria > Pseudomonadota > Alphaproteobacteria > Rhodobacterales > Rhodobacteraceae > Pseudotabrizicola. Next base: position 3,946 of record JALQUQ010000240.1, read on the forward strand.
ACGGATGGTCAGAAGCCGAGGCGGAAACCAATCTGCGCCACGGCCTGCGGCATCTGCGCCCCCTTCTCCAAGAGTACGGCGTGACCGGCTATGTCGAGCCTTTGGGGATGAAGGGATCGACAATGAAACGCCAAGATATGGCCGTGGCGGCCATTTCCGACATCGATGGCTGGGACGCCTATCAGTTGTGCTATGACACCTTTCAGTTCTATCGCTGCGGCGATGACCGGCTGTTTCCAGACCATATCGGTCTGGCGCATATGTCGGGCATCTCGCGCAGCGACCTGCCCCCTGACGCGCTGACCGAACCCGACCGCGGCCTGATCTTTTTTGACGACCGCGTCGGCAACATTGCCCAACTGCGCCGGCTGATCGCGGCGGGATATCAGGGTTTCATCTCGGTCGAGCCGTTTGACCCCAAACTGCAGCAAGACCCAGACCTGCTGGCCCATCTGCGCGCCAGCCTCGACTATGTGACCCCATTGCTGTGATTGGCCGAAATTTCAACGTTTATTGCGGAAATGATTATTTGACAATTTGACATGAATCGGGTCATCTGATCTGGCCTTAACCCCCCGGCGAACCGGGGATCTTCTGAGGGAGGGAAGATATGAAGAAGGTACTTTTGTTGGCGTCTGTTTGTGCGGCGTCGATTGTTTCT
>JALQUQ010000241.1 GCA_023263735.1 Paracoccaceae bacterium
AGATAGCTGGTGATTTCAGAATCTTCGCCACGGCCGGTCTGACCCATCTGGGTGATGCCCGCCACTTCGGTGGTGAAACGCACGCAACGGGTGCAGGAAATGCAGCGCGTCATCGTGGTTGCGACCAGCGGGCCAAGGTTCAGGTCTTCGGAGGCGCGCTTCGGCTCGCGGTAGCGGCTGAAATCGACGCCGTAAGCCATGGCCTGATCCTGCAAGTCACACTCGCCGCCCTGATCGCAAATCGGGCAATCCAGCGGGTGGTTGATCAGCAGGAATTCCATCACGCCCTCGCGGGCCTTTTTGACCATAGGCGAGTTGGTCTTGACCACCGGCGCCTCACCATTGGGGCCGGGGCGCAGGTCGCGCACCTGCATGGCGCAGCTTGCGGCGGGCTTCGGCGGGCCGCCGACGACCTCGACCAGACACATCCGGCAGTTCCCGGCGATCGACAGACGCTCATGATAGCAAAAGCGCGGGATTTCGATCCCGGCAACCTCGGCCGCCTGGATGATGGTCATCGCGCCATCCACTTCGACCTCGACGCCGTCAATGCTGATCTTCTTCAGGTTCGTCATCTGCTTACTCCGCAGCCATCCGGGCGCAATTGTGGGTTTGCCACAGCGTCGCCTCTTTCAGATACGACCAGCCAAAGGCATGATCGCTGTCCCCATGCGCCTCAAGATGCGCCAGTCGCTCCAGCGCCTCTTCCAGCGTCGGTTTGTGCCCAGCGGGCACCCACCACATCACAAAATGCATCCGGCCCAGAACTTCGAACCACTCGGCGCGGCGTTCATAGAACGTCCGGTGCACTGTGTTCCAGACAAAATGCTCAAGTGTTTCAACATTTTCCCAGACGGTCAGGTTCGACACAAAGCGCGGGTCGTTTTCGACCTTGGTCTCGGTGTTTCCGGTCCCCGGCTCGCCCGAGCCTTCCATCATCCAGACAAAGCCCGGCATCCGCTTGCCCAGCCCGTTCACCCGGTCCAGCGCGGCCATGAATTCGGCGACGCGCGGATCGTCGGTGGGCGCCCAAAGGCGCCCCACGTTCAGCTCAGCAAGATGCAGGGCCGCCGTCATTGCGTGTTCCTCAGCAATTGGCCGACCAATGAGCCCTTGGCAATCTCTTCGACCCCAATGGCGCAATAGGCTTCGGTCTTGCCGGGAACGGCACCGCGTTTTTTCAACAGACTGGCCGCAATTTCGCGCCCACGGGCCTTTTCGGCCGGGCTTTCGATAAAAGCCTTGATCTCATCGCGGCTGTAGCCTTGGCTCAGCGCGTAATCCCGCAATTTCAAAAGCTCGGTCAGCCCTTTGAACTTGCGCGGCTTCATCGTCGGGCAGTTGTCGGTGATCGTGTCGGCCACCAACCCCTGTACCAGCGTGTCGTTGATGTGCTTTTCCTGATTGATCGGCACCAGCGCAAAGGCAGGCACAGCAACCAGCAGGGCAGCGAGGGTCAAAAACATCCGTTTCATGGCGATCTCCTTGGCATGAAATGCCAACGAGATAGGCGTCAGGGCCTTTGATATGCCATGACAGGCCAGATTTTTGGCCGTCGGGCGAGCTGTTATGCGATAACGCATCACTGGCACCCCCCGGCAAAGACCCAATTCGCCCCGTCGAAACGGTCATAGATGCTGGTGACCAGCCGCTTGCCAAGGCGTGCACAATCGGCCTCGGCCGATTTGCGGGCCGTGGCCCCCTCGAAATTCCGCAGACCCGCAACCCGAACCGGCGCAACCACGACCGGACCGGTCGCCTTTGGCGCCGGCTGCACGCAGCCCGAGGCTGCAAGTGCAAAGGTCAGGGTTGCGGCCATTCTGATCACTCCGCCGCCATCGCGCCCATACGGCCGGTCTTTTTGGCCTTGATCCGGTCTTCGATCTCGTCGCGGAAGGCGCGGATCAACCCTTGGATCGGCCAAGCGGCCGCATCGCCAAGCGCGCAAATCGTGTGGCCTTCGACCTGTTTGGTGACTTCCCAAAGCATGTCGATTTCCTCAACCGAGGCCTCGCCCTTCACCAGCCGTTCCATCACTCGCATCATCCAGCCGGTGCCTTCGCGGCAGGGCGTGCACTGGCCACAGGATTCGTGCTTGTAGAATTTCGACAGACGCCAGATCGCCTTGATCACATCGGTCGATTGATCCATCACGATCACCGCCGCGGTGCCCAGACCCGAGCGCTGTTCACGCAGCCAGTCGAAATCCATGATCGCGTCATCGCATTGCGACTGGGTCAGAAGCGGAACCGAAGAGCCGCCAGGAATGACCGCCTTCAGGTTCTTCCAGCCGCCGCGCACGCCACCGCAATGCTCTTCGAGCAATTGCTTCAGCGGGATCGACATCGCCTCTTCGACGACACAAGGGTTATTCACATGGCCCGAGATGCCAAACAGCTTGGTGCCCGCATTGTTCGGACGGCCAAAGCCCGCAAACCATTCCGGCCCACGACGCAGGATCGTCGGAACGACGGCGATGGATTCGACGTTGTTCACCGTGGTCGGGCAGCCATAGAGGCCCGAGCCTGCCGGGAACGGCGGCTTCATCCGGGGCATGCCTTTTTTGCCTTCAAGGCTTTCCAGCAGCGCGGTTTCTTCGCCGCAGATATAGGCCCCTGCCCCGTGGTGCAGATACAGGTCGAAATCATAGCCCGATTTCGCCGCGTTCTTGCCCAACAGGCCCGCGTCATAGCATTCGTCGATGGCGTTTTGCAGCGCCTCACGCTCCCGAATGTATTCGCCACGGATATAGATATAGCAGGCATTCGCCCCCATCGCGAATGACGCGATCAGCGCGCCTTCGATCAGGGTATGCGGGTCGTGCCGCATGATTTCACGGTCTTTGCAGGTGCCCGGTTCCGATTCATCGGCGTTGATCACCAGATACGACGGGCGGCCATCCGACTGCTTGGGCATGAACGACCATTTCAGGCCGGTCGGAAAGCCCGCGCCCCCACGACCGCGAAGGCCCGAAGCTTTGACCTGATCGATGATCTTGTCACGCCCGCGCGCGATGATCTCGGCCGTGCCATCCCAGTGGCCCCGCTTCATAGCGCCCTTCAGGCTGCGGTCATGCATCCCGTAAAGGTTGGTGAAGATACGGTCCTGATCCTTGAGCATCCCTTGCCCTCTTTCGTAACCGGCGCCTTAGCGGCGCTTGCGCCAGATCTGATACGTCACAACCAACGCCCAGAAGAACGCGGCCAATGCTGCGAAGTCGAAGAGGAAAGCATAGCGGGCCTCAAGCCCCAACTCTCCCCCCAGCCACTGGGCCGCCATCCAAAGCAGCATGGTTCCGGCAATCACAAAGGCGACCAGTCGCGCCTGCTTTGCCAAGGCCATGTCGTCAGGATTGCGGTCCGGCTGTTTCATCCTTCACTCAATAGTCATTCGTCTTGGCGCGAACCCGGAAAGCTTCCAGCCCCTCGCTGACGATCAGTTTTGCCTGAGCCACCCACTTGTCGCGGATGATCCTGCCCTTGAAGCTCTTCATGTTTTGATCGACCCACGCGATTTCCGCATCAGTCCACGAAGCAATCTGGTCAAAGTGGAAGAAGCCCAGAGAATTCAGCAGCTTTTCCATAGCCGGCCCGATGCCTTCGATCTCTTTCAGATCGTCGGCAACGCCACCGCGGGCCTCTTTCAGTTGCTCGGGCGCGGTGCCCTCGACAACCTCTTCGGCCACATCCGCCACAGCCTCGGCAGAGACGGGCGATTTCTTCAGCCACGGGGTCAAGATCGGCACTTCGGTGCCGTCGATCTTTTTGACCGTGTCGCCCACATTCTTGGCAATCTGAACGGTGCCGTTATAGGCCTGCTTGCCGCTTTCGAATTCCTTCAGGCTGGTCAGACCCGACAGCGGCTCGGCAGCATAGCGGCCATTTTGTGGCCCCGGGGTCGGCACTTCGCCTTTCGAGAAGCGGGCAATCAGATCGCGCAGTTTGTCGGCGGTCAGATCCTCATAGTAATCCTTGCCGATCTGCGCCATCGGAGCATTGGCGCAAGCGCCCATGCATTCGACTTCTTCCCACGAGAATTTGCCATCGGCCGAAAGCTGATGCGCGGCAGGTGCAATCAGTTCCTTGCAGACGGCAATCAATTCTTCGGCGCCGCAGATCATGCAGCTGGTGGTTCCGCAAATCTGGATGTGGGCGATCGAGCCCACCGGCTGCAATTGGAACATGAAGTAAAAGGTGGCCACTTCCAAAGCGCGGATATAGGCCATGCCCAGCATGTTGGCGACATATTCAATCGCCGGACGGGTCAGCCAGCCGTGCTGTTCCTGCGCGCGCCACAACAGCGGAATAACCGCCGAGGCCTGACGCCCTTCGGGATATTTGCTGATCTGGCCCTGCGCCCATTCCAGGTTCTTGGGCGTGAATTCAAAGCTTGCGGGCTGTTCTTTATGCAAACGGCGGAGCATTAGCGGTCGATCTCCCCGAACACGACGTCCATCGTGCCGATGATGGCGGACACGTCGGCCAGTTGGTGGCCTTTGGCGATGTAGTCCATGGATTGCAGATGCAGGAAACCCGGCGCGCGGATTTTCGAGCGGTACGGTTTGTTCGACCCATCC
>JALQUQ010000242.1 GCA_023263735.1 Paracoccaceae bacterium
GTCGGGCCGACCGGTCCCCCTGCGGGACGGGGTCGAATTCCAATATGGCCGCCCGCTTTGCCAAGGGGCTTGCGAAACCGGGCGATGGACTGGTGTCGCGGTCGATCATCGGGGGCGAATTCACCACGGAATTCGTGGCCGAAACCGCGGTTGGCCCCTATCAGGCCGCGCAAAACCGGATATCGGGGCAATGCTGGATTTACGGGATCAGCCAGATATTGCTGGACCCGACCGACCCGTTTCCGCAGGGGTTCACCCTGTCAGACACCTGGGGCGGGTGAGCCTGCGTCTTGGACGATGCGGATCAGGGCGGTCTGAAAGGCGGCAAAAGCCTCATCCGCGTGGGCATCGGCCAGACGGGTCAGCCCGATGGGGGTGGCGACCGGGGGGAAGGGGGTTTTCACCTCGGCCAGATCGGGGCCCAGATTGGCCAGACGCCGCGCGCTATAAGACAGCATGGCCAGCGAATTGCTGTGGACCAGCATTTGTTCGACCGACCCAAAGGACAGCAGTTCGCAGGTTTGCGTGGGGGGCGCGGCCCCCAATTCGGCAAAGACGGTTTCGAAATGGCGCCGCAGGGGCGTGCCGTGGGGGGCGATGATCCATTGGGTGCGGGCCAGCGCTTCGGGGCTGGCGGGGGCGGCGTGGATCGGATGATCCCGCCGCGCGATGACGGCGAACTGTTCGTCATATAGCGGCGTTTCCCGCAATCCGCCCGGGCAATCGGCCTGCCGCAAGATACCGATCATTCCGTCGATTTCGCGGCGGCGCAACGCCTCGACCAAGGCGTTGTAACTGCCCGGAACGCAGGCCAGACGGATGTTGGGATGCGCATTGGTCAGATGGGCAAAGGCGCGAAAGATCAGATCCTGCCCCGAAAACGGCAGCATTCCGATGGAAACCCGGCCCGTCAGAACGCCGCTGAACCGGTCCAGATCTTGCGGCAGGCGGGCCAGATGAAAGTCGATCGCCCCGGCAAGGGTGGTCAGGATATGCGCGGGCTCTTGCGGGGTCATGCCATGGGGGGTGCGCTGGAACAGGTCAAGGCCAAAGCGTTTCGAAAAGTCGCCCAGCGTGCGGCTGAGTTCGGGCTGGCTGCGCCCCAAGGCCAAGGCCGAGCGACTGACGCTGAGGTCGCGGGTGACGGCGGCGATGGCCTGCAGATGCGGGGTGCGCAGGTTCAGCCGAAGCGCGGGCATATGGGCGCGAAAGGGGGTCAGCAGGCGCTGGGCCGTGTCGATCTCGGCCACGATGGCGCGGCAGGTGCGGGCCACCGCATCCCCCCGCGCCGTTGTTTCAGCCCCCGACCAGCCCCGCCGGAACAGTGGGCAGGCCAAGGCCGCTTCGGCCGATGCGATCAGCCGCGACAGGGTGGGCTGCGATGTGTTCAGCGCCTCGGCCGCCAGCCGAAAGCTGCGGGTGCGCGCGACGGCATCGATGGCCACCACCGCGCGCAGGTCAAGCAGGGGCGCGGGGGGTATGGGGGACACGGGCACTGGCGACATGGGGATCATCCGGGCAAGGAGTGATATGGGCCAAATGAAACCATATAGACCCAATCGGCATAAGGGGGATTTTCAAAGCCGGGCTAGGGTTTTGATCAATCGCAGGACCATCATGCCCAAGGAGACCCCGATGCGCGCGCCGAAATCGCTGGAAGATCGACTGAGAGACCACAAGAGCCCGGCGCAGATGCTGCAAAATGCGCCGAGCGGGGCCTATGTCTTTCCGATTCCGGCGCAATATACCAATTGGATGGAAGAGGTGCGGGCGTGGCGGCAGGGGGCGGTCTTGATGAACCAGTCCTATCACATGACCGACCTGTATGTGCGCGGGCCCGATGCCGTGAAATTCCTGTCCTATGTCGGGGTCAACAGTTTTGCGGGCTTTGGCCGGAACAAGGCCAAGCAGTTGGTCTGCGTCAACCCCGATGGCTATGTCATTGGAGATGGGATCATTTTCGGGCTGGAAGAGGATGAGATCCTGTATGTCGGGCGCCCGCCTTTGGCCTATTGGCTGGCCTATCAGGCCGAAATCGGCGACTTTGACGTGACCACCGAATTCGACATTCGCAGTCTGGAAAACACGGCGCGGCCGCGCAAGCTTTATCGCTATGAGGTTCAGGGGCCCAAGGCGCTGGACATTCTGAATGCGGTGAATGAGGGCGGGCCGCTGACGACCAAATTCTTTGCCATGGGCGAGATCACGGTGGCGGGGTGCAAGGCGCGCACCTTGTCGCATGGGATGGGCGGCGCGGCGGGGTTGGAGCTGTGGGGGCCCTATGAGGAGGGACGGCGCGTCTATGACCGGTTGCTGGAGGTGGGGGCCGAGCATGGGATGTTGCGCACCGGGGCGCGGGCCTATTCCTGTGCCGCCATGGAATCGGGGTGGATTCCCTCGCCCCTGCCCGCGATCTATACCGGCGATGCGATGAAGGGCTTTCGCGAATGGGTGCCGGCCGATAATTTTCTGGCGACATGTTCGGTCGGCGGGTCGTTTCAGCCGGAGGATGTGGAGGCGTATTACCTGACGCCTTGGGATCTGGATTATGGCCGGGTGGTCAAATTCGACCATGAGTTCATCGGCCGGGCAGCGCTGGAGAAAATGGCCCCCGGACCGCATCGCAAAAAGGTGACGCTGGTTTGGGACAAGGCCTCGGTTCTGGATATCTTTGCGGGCATGATGGGCGAGTTTCCCGGGCCGAAGCTGATGGAACTGCCCTCGGGCCATTATGCGGCGCATCCCTATGATCAGGTGCTGGTGAACGGGGAATTGGTGGGGCTGTCGACCTATCCGACCTATTCGGCCAATGAACGGGCGTGGATTTCGCTGGCGATGGTGCGCGACGATCTGGCGGCGCAGGGCACCCGGCTGGACATTCTTTGGGGCGAAAAGGATGGCGGCACCGCCAAGCCGCATGTCGAGCCGCATGTGCAAATGATCGTGCATGCCGAGGTGCATCCCTGGCCCATTCACGCCGCGTCGCGGGCCAATTATCGGTCGCAAAAATAACGGGCATCCGGGGGCGGATCGGGGGGCGCGCGCCCTGATCCCAGCCTTGGCCCCGGTTGAAAGGGGGGCAAATTGACGGCCAGCCTGTACCCCTGGCGACACAGATCGCGCTATTCCGATGCGCCACAGTCCAGTATACGAAAGTGAGCCCCAAACCCATCGACATCACCGCCGAAAACATGACACTCATTCGCAAGTAAACAGTTGCTCTGGAACCGCTGGCGGTGACCTTTGGTCGGGTGCCGGGATGCCCCCCGGATATCGCCCCGCATGTCGCCCCGGATGTCGCTCAAGTCGCCAAGGCTGTTTCGGGTCTGTGAATGTGAAGGAAAGTGAATGAACCGGTATGTTGTTCCCTTGAGCATGGCACTGGGTGGGGTGGTGCTGATGCTTGTCTTTGGGACACATTTTGGTGCCCCGCCCTCGCTTGCCCCGCTGGGGGCGATCCATGGCACGCCCCGAGGGCAGCCGCTTGTCGAGGTGATCGTGCCCGAGCTGGAAGGGGAGGCCGCGATGGGCGAAGAGGTCTATGCGATGAATTGCATGGCCTGCCACGGCCTGAACGCCGCCGGGCAGGCGGGCATCGCGCCGCCGTTGGTGCACAAGCTTTATGAGCCGGGCGCGCATGGAGATTCGCTGTTTTACGAGGCGGTCGCGCATGGGGTTGCGGCGCATCACTGGAGTTTTGGCAACATGCCCCCGATCGAGGGCCTGAGCGAAATCGCCGTGGCCTGTATCGTGGCCTATATCCGGGCGCTTCAGGTGGCCAACGGCATTTTGTAACGGGCCGGTGGTCACGGAGGGAGAGCGCCGGGGGACTTTGCGTCCCCCGGACCCCCTGCAGGATATTTGGGCCAAGATAAAGGCGGCGGGGAAAGACGGCGGGGAAAGACGGCGGGGAGTGCGGGTGCGCGGGGGAAAAGGCGGTGCCCCGGTGATCTTGGGCCTTTACCTTGGCGCGCAGGTTTCGCAAATCTAGCGGGAGGCAAGGGAAAGGGCGCGGCATGGCCAACCATCTGTATGATCATCTGTTTGGCAAATATGCCGGGCGCACCAGCGTCTTTCTGACCCTGCCCGATGGGACGGAGGTGACGCATGACGCGTTTTTGCGCATGGCTGCCCAATTTGCCCATGTGATCCGGGCGGCGGGGGTTGCGGTGGGCGACCGGATGGCGGTGCAGGTGGAGAAATCGGCCGAGGCTTTGGCGCTTTATGCCGCTTGTGTGCAGGCCGGGGTGATCTTTTTGCCGCTGAACACCGCCTATACGGCGGAAGAGGTGCGCTATTTCGCCGAGAACAGCGGGGCCAAGCTGATCTTGTGCGATGCGCGGGCCGAAGCGGCCTTGGCGCCGATTGCGGCCGCGTTGGGCGCGGTGCTGGAGACGATGAACCCCGATGGGCAGGGCAGTTTCACCACCAAGGCGCGAGAGATGCCCGAGGTCTTTGAGACGGTGGCGCGCGGGCCGGAGGATCTGGCGGCGTTTCTTTACACCTCGGGCACGACGGGGCGGTCGAAGGGGGCGATGATGACCCACCGGAACCTGCTGTCGAA
>JALQUQ010000243.1:0-4252 GCA_023263735.1 Paracoccaceae bacterium
TCGTTCATCAATTGCGCCCGCAGCGGGCCCACCGCCACCCAGGTTCCGGTGGCCAGTTTGAAATTCTCCGCCGTCCGCCCGTCAAAGATAAAGCCCTTGTCCGGCTCCCCCGGAACCGCAAACCGCAAGGCATCACCCAGCCGATAGAACCCCTCTTCGTCAAAGGCCTCTTGCGACAGTTTTTCGTTGCGCCAATAGCCGGGGGTGATCGACGGGCTTTTCAGTCGGGCCTCCAGCTTGCCCTCGATCGGCACCAGTTTCAGCACGACCCCATGCGAGGGAATCCCCAGATTGCCCGAGGTCTTTTGCCAATCGACCTGCGCCAAGGCAAAGGGCCCGGTTTCCGTGGCCCCAAGGCCGGTCGTGATGCGAACACCGCCTTCGACCTCCATCTCGGACAAGCGGGTGAGTTTGTCCCACAGGGGTTGGGCCATGCCGGCCCCGGCATACATCAACATCTGCAAATCGCGGAAAAAGTTCTGGCGCAGCGCCGTGTCTTTTTCCATTGCATCCACCAGCAGGGCGTAACCGACCGGAACGTTGAAATACCATGTCGGCGAAACCTCACGCAGGTTCCGGATCGTCTTGGCCATGTCTTTCGGCGTGGGCCGCCCGTCATCGATGTAATAGGTGCCGCCGTTATAGATGACGAGGTTGAACACCTTGTTGCCCGCAGCGGTATGGTTCCACGGGGCCCAATCCACCACCACAGGCGGCGTGGTTTTCATGAACGCATAGCAGGATTGGACGATCTCCTGATTGGAGCAGAGCATCTTTTGCGTCTGGATCACCGCCTTGGGCGACCCTGTCGTGCCCGAGGTGAACAGAAACTTGGCCACGGTATCGGGGCCGACCGCCGCAAACGCCGCCGTCATCTGATCGCTGTGGGGGGTCTGGCACAGGGCGTCAAAGCCTAGGCAAGTCCGCCCTTCCATCGTGCCAGAACAGGACACCACCGGAATATCGGGGGAAAACACGGCATCAATCGCCGCGGCAAAGGGGGCTGTATCCTCGACAAAAACCATCCCGGGGGTCAACTGATCCCGGATGTTTTGCAGCTTGCCCCGATCTTCACTTGCCAAGGCATAGGCCGGAGAGATGGCCGCCGACGGAATGCCCCATGCTGCGCGCCCAAGGCCATGATCGCATGCGCCACGGAATTGCCCGACAGGATCAAAAGCGGACGTTCGGTCGAAAGCCCAAGGTCAAGCAGAGCCGAGCCGACGGACTGGATCAGATTTGCGGCCTGCCCCCAAGTGACTTTGTGCCATGACCCATCTTTGGCGCGTTCGGCCAGCCAAGGTTTGTCTGGCTGCCGCGCCGCCCATTCCAGAAACCGCGCATTCATCGACCGCGGATAGGGCCCCAGCGGGTCCTCTTGCCACACGATCATGGACCCGTCCGCCCGCGTCTCCATGCGGATTTTCGGCTCCCACAGTGTTAGCTCTGCAGACTTGCGCGGCATCTTCCTCTCCCTCTGAAAGATTACGCCTTCGGTAGCGATTTGCTTGACATCTTCGACGCCAATTGTCTACTAGGAAACAAAATGATCGCCGTTTTTTTGTTTCCCAAGAGACAGATTACAGCCTATCAAAAAACCGCCAACACCTTGCCACAAAGGGGAATATCCATGGATTCAGCCGCAGAAACGCTGGTGACCTATGATCTGCGCGGCAAGGTCGCCCTGATCGGATTGAACCGCCCGGAAAAGCGTAACGCCGTCTCGGATCGGGTGATCGAGGCGCTGTATCTTGCCGTTTGCCGCGCGCAGGACGAGGCGAAGGCCGCCGTCTTGTGGGGGCATGGCACGCATTTCTGCGCCGGGCTTGATCTGGCCGAGCATCAGGAAAAGCCGTTGCTGGGCGCGGTCCGCGGGTCGCGCCGGTGGCATCGCGTTTTCGACGAAATGCAGCACGGGGGAATCCCGTTCTTTTCGGCGCTGCATGGCGCAGTGGTGGGCGGCGGCTTTGAAATGGCGGCCACAACCCATGTGCGTGTGGCCGATGCCACGGCCTTTTTCGGCCTGCCCGAGGGGCAACGCGGCATTTTCGTGGGCGGCAGCGGGTCGGTGCGCATTCCCCGCCTGATCGGCCACAGCCGGATGACCGATATGATGCTGACCGGGCGCACGATCAGCCCCGAACAGATGGAACGTTGGGGCGGCGTCAACTATGTGGTGGCTGAAGGCAAAGCCGTTGAAAAGGCGCTTGAATTGGCGGCCATCGCGGCAGAAAACGCCGAAATGTCAAACTATTGCATTCTGAACGCCCTGCCCCGGATTCAAGACATGGCGCAGGAAGAGGGGCTGTGGGTGGAGTCGATGGTTTCGGCGATGTCGTCAGACACGCCCGATGCCAAGCAACGCCTGCGCGATTTTCTGGAACGCCGCGTCGCGCGCCTGTCTGCCCCCAAGGAGTGACCATGGCCGCGCCGGACCAGCCCATTTTCGGAGCTTTGGCGGAAAGTCTGGGCTTTCTGTTGCGGCTGGCGCAGTTGCAGGCGTTTGACGAATATTTCTCGGCCGAAGGCAGCCCCGAACACGGGCCGGGCGAGATGTCGATCCTTTTGATGATCGATGCCAACCCCATGATCCGCCAAGGTGTTCTGGCCCGCGCCTTGCGGATCAAGCGCGCGCATATGACCAAGATCATCCAGAGCTTCGACCGAGCGGGTCTGGTGCAGACCAGCGTGCCGGCGGATGATCGGCGGTCGCTGGAACTGACCCTGACCCCCGCCGGAAAGGACCGGCTGGCCCGCGTCTGGGACCGCGTTTCACTGAATGAACTTGGGCGTCCGGGCAACTTGACCCAACGCGAGACTGACACGCTAAAACGACTTCTCCGCAAATACCTTTCGATCGCCGCCCCGGCAGAAGGAGCAGATGCCTGATGAGCCTGAACATCAATATGGACGAGATCGTTGCGATCGATTTCCACACCCATGCCGAAGAGCCGTGCAACTGCCACCGCGACGACGGCTATAACGAGTTTCAGGCGGGCATGGCGGCCTATTTCCGCAACCCCGCCGGCATGAATGGCATGCTGCCCACGGTTCAGGAAACCGCCGCCTATTACCGGGAACGCAAGATTGCGGCGGTGATCTTTGGCGTCGATGCCGAACGCGAGACCGGCTTTCACCGCCACAACAACGAAGAGATCGCGGAAATCTGCGCCGAGAATTCGGACATCCTGATCCCCTTTGCCTCGATCGATCCGGCAAAGGGCAAGATGGGGGTGCGGCAAGCGCGCAAATTGGTGCGCGACTATGGCGTGCGCGGGTTCAAGTTTCACCCCACGATGCAGGGGTTCTTTCCCAATGACCGCAGCGCCTATCCCTTGTACGAGGCGATCTGCGAAGAGGGCGCAATTGCACTTTTCCATACTGGCCAGACCGGAGTCGGGTCGGGAATGAAGGGTGGAATGGGGATGCGCTTGAAATATTCGAACCCCATGCATCTGGATGACGTGGCGGTGGACTTCCCCGATCTGACCATCGTCATGGCGCATCCCTCCTTTCCCTGGACTGAAGAGGGGCTGTCGGTCGCGACCCACAAACCGAATGTCTATATCGACATGTCGGGGTGGTCGCCCAAATATTTCCCGCCGATCTTTACCCATTACGCCAACACGCTGCTCAAGAAAAAGATGCTGTTCGGATCGGACTGGCCCGCGATCACGCCTGATCGTTGGCTGAAGGATTTCGCCGAGATCAACATCAAGGACGAGGTGCGCCCCTTGATCCTGAAAGAAAACGCCCGGCGCATTCTCAAGATCTGACCGAAGGGCGGTGCGTATACATTGCCGCGCCGCTTTTCGCTTTTCCGCTTCGACCTTCATGTATACATTTCATGAAAGTCGGAGCGATCATGCCAGCCAATACCGCCACACAATCCCACACCTTGCGCGCCGTGATCGAGCTGCGCCAACGCATTCTCTCGGGCGAATTAGCGGGCGGAACCCGATTGCTTGAGGTCGCGATGGCCGAAGAGCTTGAGATTTCGCGCACCCCCGTCCGCGAAGCAATGTCGCGCCTGGCCGAAGAAGGCTTGCTGGAACGCTCCAAAGGCGGGGGGTTTCTGGTGCGTTCCAGCAAGCCTAGGGCAATATCAATCATGAGAACAACACCAAAACGAGGGTAGAAAGGTGTCTGCAAGTGCCGCCGAGCCGTCATCCTGAACCGGGGGTTCAGGTGGGCGAGGGCAGACTCCCCTTGGGTTCATCTGACGCGAGACGATCACGCTGGAGAGACGATG
>JALQUQ010000243.1:4262-4559 GCA_023263735.1 Paracoccaceae bacterium
GAGCAGTGGTTCAAGGAAATATAAAGCCCGGCGCGCACCGCAGACAGCACTGATTGTAGGCTTTTGGCAGCGTCATTGCGAACGCAGTGAAGCAATCCCCGCGACGGTGATCGTCAGATCAGCTGACCGTCTTGATTGAGGGTCTGGTCAAGGCGATGGAGCAAAGACACCAGCCGGTCTGAGCCTTGTGCCGAAAGTTCGGAGTTGCTGCTGGCGACAGGGGCCGTAGTCGGCGTGTTTTGTTCAAAGGCCAGATTCAGTGCGGCCAAGACGGCGATGCGGTCGCGGGCCTTGATC
>JALQUQ010000244.1 GCA_023263735.1 Paracoccaceae bacterium
CCGTCTGCTCGGCGAAATCGACCGTCAGGCCGGTGATCCCCAGTTCCTCGCGCAGGCGGCGGATCGCGCAGGCTTTCGGGTCTTCGCCCCACAGGGGGTGGGTGCAACAGGAATTGGCCCAAAGGCCGGGGGTGTGGTATTTTCCAGCCGCCCGCTGCTGCAACAACGTCCGCCCCCGGTTCAGCACAAAGACCGACACCGCCGGGTGCCGCAGGCCGCGCTGATGCACCTCAAGCTTGCCAACAGGCACAAGCGTGCCATCGACCCAAGCCGGGATCGCATCGTGCAAACCATTGGCCATGCCCTGCCGCCCCCTGCTGTGATTGCGCTTTGGCGTCTGCCTAAGATCATGCCGACGCAAGCGCAACCCCCACAGGCGCACAGGCGCGATGTCAGAACAACGTCAGCACCGCCCCGATGGCGCCGGAGGCCAGAATGGCATAGCCGCTGTCGATCACGGTCAGCATGGCGGGGCGCATGGCATAGGCGTTGTTGATCATGATCCAGGGCGAGATGAAAAAAGCCCCGATCCCCAGCCCCGAAACCAGCCCGGCGCCAAAGCTCGCAACGCCCGACGCGGCAAAGACATGCCGCATCATCCCGGCCACGACCAACATGGCGATGGCCGACAGGAGGAACGGCAGAGGCGAGCCGTTGCCCATGGGTTTGCCATTCGCATCCATCGGAATGCCGGCCGCCTTCATCCATGGCTTGGCCAGCGTCATGTAATAGGCCGCGCCCAAGGCCCATGCGACCAAGGCCGCCACCAGAACATTCAGGAATTCCATAGGTCCCTCCACCTTGCCCCGGCATTCAAAGACCGGAGTTCATGGATCGAGAATTCACCTTTGTCGCGGTTTGGGCAAGCGCGGAATGGATCAGACCGAAACGGTGGCGCGCAGTGTATCCTTGGACAGCGTGGTCTTTGATCCCTCCAGCGCCACGGCCCCGCGTTTCAACACATAGAACTGATCGGCCAGACCGTAGGCAAAGTCGAAATACTGCTCGACCAGAATGATCGCCATATCGCCCTTGCCCTTGAGATAGTCGATGACCCGGCCGATCTGCTGGATGATATTGGGCTGGATGCCTTCGGTCGGTTCGTCCAGAAGCAAGACCTTGGGCTTCATGATCATGGCGCGGGCGATGGCAAGCTGTTGCTGCTGCCCGCCCGACAGATCGCCGCCGCGCCGATGGCCCATATCTTTCAGCACCGGGAAAAGATCATAGATTTCATCGGGCACGCGGTGTTCGGATCGGGGCAACAGCGCATAGGCGGTTTCCATGTTTTCCTTGACCGTCAGCAGCGGAAAGATCATCCGCCCCTGCGGCACCACCGCCAGCCCGCGCCGCGCCATCGCCTGCGGCGGGCAGACCGGAACCGCCTGCCCATCCAGCGTGATCTTGCCACCCGACCGGGGATGCGTGCCCGCCAAGGCCTTTAACAGCGATGTCTTGCCCACGCCGTTGGTGCCCATGACACAGGTCACTTCGCCCGCCTTGGCGGTCATGCTGATGCCATGCAGGATCTGGCTTCCACCGTAATGCAGCGTCAGATTTTCGGTTTCGATCATGTCTTAACGCCCCAGATAAACTTCGATCACGTCGGGGTTCTTGGTCACATGGTCCAGACTGCCCTCGGCCAATACGCTGCCTTCGTGCAGAACGGTCACCTTGCAATTCAGACGGCGGACGAACTCCATATCATGTTCGACCACCACCACCGCGCGGGTTTTGGCCAGTTCGACCAACAGCTTGGTCGTATGTTCGCGCTCGGCCAGCGTCATGCCGGCGGCGGGTTCATCGACCAAGAGCAGCCGGGGTTCCTGCGCCAAAAGCATGCCGATTTCCAACCATTGCTTTTGACCGTGGCTCAATTCGCCCGCCTTGCGCGCCAATTGCTCGGACAACCCGACCTCGGCCGCAAGCGCCGCGACCTTGTCGCGATGCTCTTGCGCCGGGCGCCACCACAAGACCGAAAAGGGCCCGCGACGGGCTTTCAAGGCCATCATCAGATTGTCACTGACGCTTTGATCCTCAAAAACCGTGGGGCGCTGAAACTTGCGGCCAACCCCCATGCGGGCGATCTGCGCCTCGTTGAAGGACAACAGCGATTGCGACCGTTCGCCCCACAGCACCCTGCCCTTGTCGGGGCGGGTCTTGCCGGTGACGATATCCATAAAAGTCGTCTTTCCCGCACCATTCGGGCCGATGATGGCGCGCAACTCGGCCGCGCCAATCGAGAACGACAGATTGTTGATGGCGCGAAACCCGTCAAAAGTGACCGATACGCCCGAAACCTCCAGCAGCGCACTCATTTCTGCGCCTCCTTCTCCATCAATGCCCCGTCATCGGGGCCCAAGGGGGCGCCCTTGCGGTCGGGTGACGCGATCTTGGTCAAGAGATCGAACAGCCCCCCCATCCCCTTGGGCGCGAAGAGGGTCACCATGACAAAGGCAAGGCCCAGAAGGATCAGCCACCAATCGACCCAATTGATCGTGTAAAAGCCAAGGTTGACCGAAGGTGCGCGCCCGCCGGTGAACCACGAGGACAAGAGCGAGACGAAGGCCGCGCCGATGACCGCGCCATAAAGCCGCCCACGCCCGCCAATCGCCACCCAGACCGCCAGATAGATCGAGGCGATCGGCGCAAGCTCGGCCGGGTTGATGATGCCGGCCTGCGGGTAATAAAGCGCGCCCGCGATGGCCGCGATGATGGCGGTCAGGGTAAAGACGAAAAGCTTGTAGCCTTCGACCGAATAGCCAAGGAAACGGACACGCTGTTCATCGTCGCGAATGGCGCGGATGACGCTGCCGAATTTGCCCGAGGCGACCCAAGCCACCAGCACATAGCCGAGCCCCAAGGCCAAGGCCGAGGCCCAGAAGAACCAGATCGACAGATCGGCCTGTGAGACATCGGCCAGACCGGGGATATTCTGCAGGCCCGACAGACCGTTGTTGCCCCGCAGCCCGGAATCGTTCTGAAAGAGGTAAAGTGCCAGCGCAAGGGTCATGGCCTGCGTCAGGATCGACAGATAGACCCCGGTGACGCGGCTGCGAAAGGCGAGCCAGCCAAAGATCAGCGCAAGCAAGCCCGGCACCAGCACCACCAGCAAGAGCTGGACCCAGAAGCTGTGCGCAAAGCTCCAGATCAGGGGCAGATCAGAGCCCCCAACCACCCCGAAAATCTGGCTGGCAATGGCGTTGCGCAACTCTTCGGCGGTGGCGGGCAAAGCCTCGGATGCCATGGCGCCGGCGACGATTTCCGCCGTCCGGGCATACATCAGCCACATGCCGATCATATAGCCGCCGATGGCGAAAAACGCCATATGGCCAAGCGACAGGATGCCCGCATAGCCCCAGATCAGATCCATCGCCAGCGCCACCAGACAGAGGCAGAGCGTCTTGCCCAAAGTCTTGACGAAAGAGGTCGAAACGATGTCGAGGCCAAAGGCATCGGACAAGAGCGTGACGCCAAGGGTGAAGGCCGAAAGGATCAGCAGGAACCACAGCACGGAGGGGTTCTTGGCAAGGAAAGTTCGGCTCATGGATGACCTCTGTCGCAAGCGGGGGTTTCACACCCCCGGGTCGCGGCCGGGGCCGCGCCCTCCCCCGTGGGATATTTGAACCAAGATAAAGGCAGGGACATGGATCAATCTCCGGCGGCGCGGCCTTTGAGGGCGATGATCCCCCGCGGGCGGAATTGGATGAAGAGGATGATGAAGAGGATCATGTAGGTCTGGGCCGCGAGCGTGTTCGAGGGGTTGAACCATTCGATGCCCTTTTGCAGCGAGCCGATCATCAGGGCGCCCGCGAGCGTGCCCCAGATGTTGCCGACGCCGCCCACCACCACGGTCATGAAGCTTTGCACGATATAATCGTTGCCGAGTTCGGAGGTGACCTTGGCAAAGAGGCCGATCGCGACCCCCGCGATGCCCGCGATGCCCGAGCCCAAGCCGAAGGTCAGCATGTTGATGCGGTCGGGGTTGATGCCCATGGAGGCGGCCATCGAGGGGTTTTGGGTGACGGCGCGCACCTCGAGCCCGAGGCGGGTGCGTTTCATCAGCCACAGGAAGAAAAGGAGGAAGAGGAAGGCGAGAACGAAGATCGCGATCCGGATATAGCTGATCGAGACGACGTCATTGAGGGTCAGCGCGCCATCGAGCCAGGCGGGGGAGGTCAGCGGGCGGGCCTGGGTGCCAAAGATGTTCTTGGCCAATTGCTGGAGGGCGATGGAGATGCCGAAGGTGGCCAGCAACGTTTCCAGCGGGCGTTTGTAGAGGTGGCGGATGACCAGACGCTCCATGGCGACGCCAGCGGCAAAGGTGACGGCAAAGGCCAAGGGCAGAGCGACAAGGATCGAGACCGTGTAATTCGGGATGATCTGCTGAACAACATAGCCGGTATAGGCGCCCATCATGATGAATTCGCCATGCGCCATGTTGATCACGCGCATCACGCCAAAGGTGATGGCGAGGCCGATGGCGGCAAGGAAGTAGATGGAGGCCAGCGACAGGGCATCGAGCGACAGATCGGCCAATTGCATGGCGCCGAGT
>JALQUQ010000245.1 GCA_023263735.1 Paracoccaceae bacterium
CATTGCGTTTGGTCGGGCGGTTCAGGGTGACGATGTGAAGGCCGTCTTCCCGGACCTCGATGGCAAGGTTCTGAAAGCGGGCGGGGTCGATCTGAGGGGCCATTGGAATTCCTGAGACTTAGAAGCTGTGATCAAGAAGGCGCGTCGCACCTTCGGCAATGCCAAGCCGCGGGTGCGCGGTTTCGGGCAGGGGCGCGGGCGGGGGGAGGGGCAAGGCAGGGGTCATGACTGCTCTCCCATCGCGCGGGCGGTCTGGCGCAAGACGAATTTCTGGATCTTGCCGGTTGCGGTCTTGGGCAGTTCGCCAAACACCACCGTTTTCGGGGCTTTGAAATGGGCGATCCGGTCGCGGCAAAAGGCGATGATTTCCTCTGAACTGGCGGTCGTGCCATGGCGAAGTTCGACAAAGGCGCAGGGGCTTTCGCCCCATTTGGCATGGGGGCGGGCCACGACGGCGGCCGCCTGAACCGCCGGGTGACGGTACAGCACCGCCTCGACCTCGACCGAAGAGATATTCTCGCCGCCCGAGATGATGACATCTTTCAGCCGGTCGCGGATCTGGATGTAGCCGTCGGCATGCACCACCGCCGCATCGCCCGACCAGAACCAATCGCCCTGAAAGGCCTCGGCGGTGGCGGCGGGGTCCTTGTAATAGCCCTTCATCACCGTATTGCCGCGAATGGCAATCTCGCCCTGTGTCAGCCCGTCGTTCGGCACATCCTGCCCGGTGTCACGGTTGACGACGCGGATGCCCTCGACCATCGGAAAGGCCACGCCCTGTTGCGCCTGCCGTTCGGCGCGGGCCTCGGGCGTCAGGGTGTCCCAGTCCTCTTGCCACAGGCATTGTGCGATATGGCCGTAGGTTTCAGTCAGCCCATAGACCTGCATCACCTCCATCCCCAGCCCGGCGGCCTTTTCCAGCACCGAAGGCGGCGGCGGCGCACCGGCGGTCAGCACCTTGACCGGGGGCGAAAAGGGCTGGGGTGCCATGTCGCACACCATCTGCAACACGATCGGCGCCGCACCAAAATGGGTCACGCCATGCTGGGCGATCGCGGCCAAAAGGTTTGCGGGCTGGGCATCGCGCACAAAGATCATATGTCCGCCCACCACGGCCATCGCCCAAGGGTGGTTCCACCCGTTGCAATGAAACATCGGCACCACCGACAGATAGGTCGGATGCGGCGGCAAGGCCCAGCCCACGACGGTTCCCATCGCCATAAGGTAAGCGCCGCGATGGTGATAGATGACCCCCTTGGGCTTGCCCGAGGTGCCCGAGGTATAGTTCAGCGCCAAGGCCTGCCCTTCGTCGGCGGGCAGCGCCCAGTCCATCGGCGCATGGGCGGCCAAGGCTTCATAGGCCTCAAGGTTGAAAACCGGCAGCTTGCGGCCCAGATGACCCAAGGCCGCCTCCAATAGCGGCATCAAGGCCGGATCGACGATCACCATCACCGCGTCGGAATGGTCAAGGATATAGGCCACGGTTTCGGCATCCAGCCGGGTGTTGATCGTGTTCAACACCGCGCCGACCAGCGGCACGGCGTAGTGCAGTTCAAACAGCTCTGGCCCGTTCGCCGCCAGCACCGAAACCGTATCGCCCGGCCCGATGCCGCGCGCGGCCAGTGCCGCCGCGACCGCCCGGCACCGCGTGGCGACCTCTGCCCATGTGCGGGTGACATCGGCGCAGGTGGTGGCCGGGCGGGTCGCATGCACTGTCGCCGCCCGCTTCAGGAACGAAAGCGGCGACAGAGCCACATGATTGGCCGCAACAAAGGGCGGGGCGTCGTAATGGTCACGCATGGCGGATCACAGGAACGGCAAGGGCACAAGACGGGCGCTGACCGGCCCGCTGGCACGTTGAATCTGAACGGTTTCGCCTGCCTGAACGTCGGCGTTGATCAGGGCATAGCCGATATTGGCCTTCATCCGCGGCGACCAGACGCAGTTGGTCATCATGCCGATCTTGGCCCCCCGGTGGTGAATGTCTTCGCGGGCAAAGCCTAGGGGCGCCGGGGTTTCGCCGTCAAGGATCAGCCCCAACTGATGCCGTTTGACGCCTTCGGCCTTGATCCGGCGCAGGGCGTGGATGCCCACCACATCATCGGGCACATCCAGATCGACATATTTCTCCAACCGCACCTCGAACGGGTTCGTCGCATCATCAGTATCGCCCCCGACCGAGACGAGGCCGCTTTCCGTCCGCTCTGCCGTGGCGGGCGCTCCCGGACCGATGCCCCAGGGCTGACCCGCCTCTTTGAAGATGTTCCACAGCGCGGTGCCGCGCGTGCCATCCTTCAGGTAAATCTCGAACCCGCCCTGTTTAGACCAGCCCGAGCGCTGCACCGCCACCGGGATGCCGGCAATCTCGGTTTCGCGGAACCAGAAATATTTCAGGCCCCGCACCCAATCGCCCAGCACATGCGCCACGACATCCTCGGCCTTTGGGCCTTGCAGCGCCATGGGGGATACATCGGGTTCGCTGACCTCGACATTCAGGCCACGTTCGGCGGCAATGGCCCCGGCCCAGAACCAGATGTCGCTGTCGGCAATCGACAGCCAATACAGGTCATCCGCCAGTTTAAGCAGGATCGGGTCGTTGATGATCGTGCCGCGATGGTTGCACAGCGGCACATATTTGCCCTGTCCCACCTGACATTTCGACAGATCGCGCGGTGCCAGGATTTGCGCCAGACGGCCCGCGTCGGGGCCCTTCAACTGCACCTGCCGTTCCACCCCGACATCCCATTGCGACACGCCGTTGATCAGCCGCCAATATTCCCCCTCGGGATCGCCATAAGAGGTGGGCATGATCATGCGGTTATAGATGCTGGCCGCCGTCATGCCTTCGGCAACGGCCGAAGCATAAAAGGGCGAGGGGCGCAGGCGGGCGGTGGGGAAGACGTTGAACATGGGGCCTCCGTTGGATTGCCTCCTGAATGATCGCTCTGGCGTGTTTTGGTCAAACGACGTATTTCAGGGCGATGCCCCTACAAACAGTTATGGCTTGGTTGTCCAATGGTGCCCGCCGATCTGCCCCCTTTGACATGGCTGCGCGCGTTCGAGGCGGCGGCGCGAACGCTTAGCTTTACCCATGCGGCGGCCGAGTTGCATCTGACCCAAGCCGCGATTTCCAAACATGTCAAAGCCTTGGAACATCACCTGCGCCAGCCCTTGTTCCTGCGCCGCCCAAGGGGGCTGGAGCTGACCAAATCCGGAGCCGCCTATCTGCCCAAGGTTCAAGACGCGTTGCAGCGCCTTGCCATCGGCACGCGTGAGGTTTTTGGCGAGCGCCGCAATGCCGCGCTGACCGTGCGCTGCGCCGTTTCGTTTGCGACGAATTGGCTGATGCCGCGCCTGCCCGATTTTCTGAATCGCCATCCGGGCAAGACGGTGCGGATTTTGTCCAGTGTCTGGAATGAACCCTTTGACACCGAAGACATCGATCTGGATATCCAATACGGCACGGGCGATTGGCCGGGGTGCAACAGCCACCGGCTGACATGGGATACGATCACACCGCTTTGCGCCCCCGACTGCCCGATGCGGGTGCCCGGGGATTTGCGTCATCACCGGCTTTTGCATGTTCTGGGCTATCACGAAGGCTGGGGCCTGTGGCTCAAGGCGGCGGGGGTTGCGGGGGTTGATGCCGGGTCGGGGCTGCATCTTGATACCTCGGTGACGGCCTTCGAACTGGCGGCGCAGCGGGCGGGCGTCGCTTTGGGCCGCAGTTCGCTGGCCGCACATGCCTTGGTCTCGGGCCGATTGATCGCGCCCTTTGCCCTTGCCGTGCCGATTGACGAAGCCTTTCACCTTGTCGAACCAGCGGGCGGCCCCCGCCACCCCGATGCCGCGATCTTTTCCGACTGGCTGATCCGCGCCGCCGTCTTGGCGCGCAGGCCACAAGAATAGCCCAGTCAAACAAGGGCGCGCGCCCGGTTCTGCGGGGCGGCCCAGCGGCACCCCCACAGGTGCGCCCATGTCCAGACGTGATTGACAGACCCGTGCAAACTGCGCAGGCTGGACCAAATTCTTTTCAATTGCCTTTCGCCGTTTCGATTGTCTGAGCATTTTTGCCGTGGGGGGGAGATTTGGCCCACGAAGAAATTCAGCCGCACGACCGGACCTCGCCTCAGGATGCGAGCCAAACGGGCACAGGGGTCAACCTGCGGCGGGCAGGTTTGACGGCATTTCTGGGGCCTTCTGGGCTGATTTTCGACACCGGAATTGCCCTGTTTCGCGATCTCTATAATCGCCACGAATTTGAAAGCGACGCGCGGGCCTTCCTTGATCTGATCCGCCCGGTTCTGTTGGTGATGATCATCTTTGGCCTGCGCGCCCGGCAGCTGCGTGTCAATCCTCCGGGGGGACCGACCAGCTTTCATGTCGAGTTTGACTGGGGCAGGGCGCCTGCGGTGTTCCCCAGCGACGCCGACGCCCATCAGAACCGCCAGCCCAATTTGTTCGACCTGCCCGTTCTTGGCACGGCTCCGGGGTTGGAGATCGCGTTCGACCGCCCGGATCTGCCGTTTTACGC
>JALQUQ010000246.1 GCA_023263735.1 Paracoccaceae bacterium
ACCTCCAGAACATGGCACGACGACGTCATAACTCCCGTCTGATTTCCGGTGCCTATTGCATAGCTCTATCAGCTCTCTCTCGCGCAACCCCCAGTCAATTACATTATTCTTAATTTCAGAAAATTGACAGGCTGAACAAATGCCATCACCATTAAATGTGATTCTTGGGCGTTGATTTGAAATAACGCATCTTTTGCAAAATTGAATTTCACTGGGTAGATTATAAAGTCTCTTAACGTCGCGCGATTTCATTTTGATTCAGTATCACTTTTTGTTAATAAGTCGTCAAATTTTGCGTTTCTTTTTTTGCACGGAGATCGACTAGGAAAGATGATAACCTAGACCGGTTGCGGGGGTCAAGCGTTTTGAATTCAACGTCCGGAATCTGTTCAGAAATCGCCTCAATGAATTCAAAAATGTTCGGTACGGCGCCGCTGCCGCCCTGACGCATTGCCCCTAGCGAGGGACCTTGATAATTCTTGGACAGGTCTAGCGCACCAACGTCTTGGTCTATCCAGAAATATTGGGTACTGCCCAGATCAACCCCGGCAAAGCAAATTCGTCGATAGCCCAAAGATAGAGCTAAAAGTACCAGGCGCGCCACTGAACCGCAGACGGCGAAGCACACCGAAAGATCAGGCTGAACGATAATACGTTTTATCATGAAATGGCGCAGGATTAGACGAAAAGTTGCCAGATCTCGCCGAACAGAAACCGAAGCTCGATTATAGCGGTAGAGATCAAATTCTCGCTCAATCGCTTTTATATGATCATTGTTGTACTTTGTCCGATGTTGAAACCAAAGAACTGGTGATCGCGATTTTTTCCGCAATGCCCCAGCAATGGCCAATTCATCACATTTTTCCAAAACGGCCTCAAGTGAGCAAAGGCGGAAGTCAAGCGGTGCAAGAATGGCCATATTCACGGCCGCCGATGTACCTGTATTAATCAGCTGTTTATCGTTATCACTCAGATCGTTTAGCGTGCCGCCCGGACCGACGATGTAGAAAACGTCTTTTGGCCCTGCTGCTTTGCAAGCCGCAAGCCGAGCTGTGTCAGTGTTTCTGGCACGAAAGCGTGCGCCATACCAACGCAATGCGGTCACCCCAAGATCAAGCAGGCGGACGAGATTTGAACGGTTCGAGGGCATGGACTGCCTTTTCAATGGTTGATCTTTTAACTGTTCTAACCGGATTCATGAGCCCGGTTCGCGTTGAGCAGATCCTGCGGGTTGCCCACATCCATCCATGTTTCATGCATCGGATAGACGATGGTGCGCGCCCCGTTTGCCCGGATCTGATCAAACAGCGTTGGCATGTTGCAATGGGTGTTCGGGGGCAGCAGGTCAAGCGCTTCGGGGCCGAGAACGTACAGCCCTGCGTTGATTTTTGTGCGCCAGATCGGCTTTTCCTCGAATCCGGTGATATCGACGCCTTGGGTTTGTACGACGCCAAAGGGGTTGTGATATTCGTGTTCGCGCACCGCCATGGTGGCGGCGGCCCCGTGCTGGCGGTGAAATTCCAGCATGTCGGAAAACCGCACATCGGTCAGGATGTCGCCATTGGCGATGATCATCGGAAGATCGGGGCGATTGGGGATCAGGGACAGCGCGCCCGCGGTGCCAAGGGGGGTGGTTTCCTCGACATAATCGATATCGACGCCAAAGGCGCTGCCATCGCCGAAATGCGACCGGATGACCTGCGGCAGGTAATGCAGCGTGATCAGAAACCGGTGAAAGCCATCGGCGCGGGCGCGTTCGATGGCATGTTGCAGCAGCGGTTTGCCCGCCACTTCAAGCATCGGTTTCGGCACGTTTTCGGTATAGGGCATCATGCGTTTGCCAAAGCCCCCGGCCATCAGAATGACCGTGTTGTCGCGGGTGGGTGCGGTCAGGACCTGATCCCAGAGGTGGAGCCCCACGACGCGGCCATCGGCGGCCACGATGGGAAGCTGCCGCAGTTTGTTGATCTGCATGAGCGACCAGACGGTGCTGCGGCTCATTTCCGGGCTGACGACCATGGGGGTTGTGTGCATCACGTCGCGGGCGGGGGTGGTCAGCGGGTTGCCGCGCAACAGGGCGCGGCGAATGTCGCCATCGGTGATGGTGCCCAAAAGGCGGTGGTCGGCATCGACCATCATCAGGATTTGCAGCGCGCCCCGATCCAGCGCCACAATCGCGCCGTGCAGGTCAAGCGTGGTGTCAACAATCGTCGCTTGCCAGTCGATGTCTTGGCCTGTTTTCATCGCTTTGCCCGTTGCTCATAGCGCCCGAAGGTTGTTTCGCCCTGTGCCACGTCATGCACCACGACAGCGCCGGCGGCAATGACCGCGCCACTTCCGATTGTGATCCCCTGTGTCAGCGTGGCCCCCGCGCCAACAAAGACGCCGTCGCCCAAAGTGACCGTGCCGCAGAGGGTGGCCCCGGGGGCGATGTGGCAGAAGGCGCCGATCTGGGCATCGTGGTCGATGCTGGCGCGGGTGTTGACGATGGTGCCGGGGCCGATCTGGCCGCCGGGTTGAACGATGGCGCCCGCCATGATCTGCGCGCCTGCGCCCAGCGGGGTGCCGGGGGCGACCCAGGCGGCGGGGTGGGTCAGGGGCGGAAAGGCCCAGCCCCGGGCCGCAAGGCGGGTTTGCAGCGTGGCGCGCAGGGTCGATCCGGGCAGGATGCCGATGCCGTTCAGCAGGGGCGCGGTGGGGGGGGTCAGCGCCTCATCGCCGCCAAGGCAGGTCAGGCCCTGCCATGTGGCGATGCCTTGGGCGGCAAGGGCGGGATCGGTGACGGCGGTGACGGGCAGGCCGGCGGCGCGGGCCAGATGCAGCACCACCAGCGCATGCCCCCCCGCGCCCAGAAGGATGCCACCGGGGGCGGTCATGGCAAAAGGCCTTCGCCCGCCTGCGTATCGCGGGGGCAGGGGCGGCCGATCCAATCCCAGTATTCCATCGCAAGCTGGCCCGAGGCGGCGCGGGCGGTGGTGAGGTCATCGGCCGCAAGGATCGTGCCGCGCGTCAGATCGCGGGTGGCGACAAGGCGTTGGCGCGCGGCTTCGCGGGTGTTCCATTCGGATGGTTGCGGGCCTTTGCCCCCCGGCCCCATCGCGGTGCTGATCGCGCGGATGGCGCGGACCATGGCGGCAAATTCGCCGGGTTCCAGCGAGGCCGTATGATCGGGGCCGGGCAGGCTGCGGTCGGTCGTCAGATGCTTTTCGATCACCCGCGCCCCAAGCGCTACGGCGGCGGTGGGGACATGGATGCCTTCGGTATGATCGGAATAGCCCACGGGCAGGCCAAAGGCCCCGGCAAGGGTGGCCATCGAGCGCAGGTTCACCTCTTCCATCCGGGTTGGATATTGCGAGGTGCAGTGCAGCAGCGTCACCTGTGCCTGCAACGCCGCGCGGGCCTCGGGCCGGGTGAAGTTGCGCCACAGATCGGCGCGGGAGGTGGGTTCGCTGTCATGAAGAAGCGCATGGGCGATCACGGCCAGCGCCTCTTCGACCTCGGACAGGGTGGCCATGCCGGTGGACAGGACCAGCGGTTTTCCGGTGTGGGCAAAGTGCCACAAAAGGGGGCCGTTGGTCAGCTCGCCCGAGGGGATCTTGAACAGGGGCAGGTCAAGACCCGCCAGAAAGCGCAGGCTTTCGCGGTCAAAGGCGGTGGAGATAAAGCCGATGCCGCGTTTGGCCGCGTGTTCTTGCAGCGGTTTGTGCCAGTCATAGGGCAGTTACAACGCCTTGAGCATGGCGTGCTGGGTGGTCGCCTCTCCGATCTGGCGGTTTTGATAGGCGGCTTTGGGGGCCGAGGCGCGGGCCAGATGATCGGCGCGAAAGGTCTGGAATTTCACCAGATCGGCCCCGGCCTCGGCGGCGGCGTCGATCAGGGCCAGCGCCAGATCCATGCGGCCGTTATGATTGACCCCGGCTTCGGCGATGATGGTGACGTGATCGGTCATGGGTTAGCTGTCTGCCTTTGCGGGAGGATGATGCGCGATTGCATCCTGAAAGGGAAGATCGCGCGGCAGGGGGGCGCGGGCCAGAATGGCATGGATCGCGGCGCTGGCCTTGCCCTCTCCATAGGGGTTGCGGGTGGTTTTGGCGGTGGATTGGCCGGCGTCTGACAGGGCCCAGTCCAAGGCCGCAGCAATGGCTGTGCGGTTTGGGGCGCAGTGGCGCACGCTATCGGCCGCCAATCGCCCGGCCTGACGCCCGCCGATGTTGACGGAGGGCACGCGGAACGACGGCGCCTCGATGATCCCGCTGGAGGAATTGCCGATGACGGCGGCGGCGTGGCGCATCACCGATTGATAGCGTTTGAAGCCCAGCGAGGGCACCGCCAGCACCCGGCCGGGATGGGCGGTGGCAAAGCGGTCAAGTTCGGCGATGATCGCCTGCCCGCCGTGATCGGCATTGGGATATGTCAGCAGGATTTGCGTATCCGGCGGCAGGGTTTCCAGCGCGGCCAGCATTTCGCGCGCGCCCGCGGCCGGGTCTTCGCCCGCTTGGGTGGCGGTGTGATAGGTGGCCAGAACGAAG
>JALQUQ010000247.1 GCA_023263735.1 Paracoccaceae bacterium
TCTGTCCTTCACCTACCATGAAGTGCATGCTCAAATCCTCTCCAACCTGGGACCTTTGTTCGATGAAATTCTGGGAAAAATGTTGCCCGCCCTGGCACAGGAAACCCTTGGACGGGCGATGGACCATCGCATGGGATGACGCCGCGCAGGCCGTTTGGCTTTAGGCCGGGATGACGCCCGAATAAGAAAGGCCCGCGACATATGTGCGGGCCCAAAAAACGATCTGAGAGATTGATCAGAGCAATTTCAGATCTGACGCCGATGCACGACCATCGCGGCCCGACTGCAGCTCGTACCCAATCTTTTGGTTATCGCTCAGCCCTTTCAGGCCGGCACGTTCGACAGCAGAAATGTGAACGAACACATCCTTGCCGCCATCATCGGGGGCGATAAACCCATAACCCTTTGTTGCGTTGAACCACTTTACCGTGCCTGTAGGCATCCGGTCTCTCCCTTTCCAGTCTGCCCGAAGCGGAATTGCCGCGGGCCGCGTGCAGCCAGATTTCAGGCCTTTATGGAAAGAGGCATTCAGAAAGTCTGTCGTCACTTCCCGACAGGATGCCGCAGTTCCGGTATAAATCAAGAAAAATCGACCTGAATTTATCGCGTCATCGGTTCGGAAACCCCCGATTTCGTCTGTTTTTGCGGCGAATGCAGAAACTTTCGGAGGAGGTGATCCGTGGAAAGCGGGCCAGCGCCCAAAAAGACCAAGGCGATCAGTGGCACCAGCCAGAGCAGACGCGTGTCCAGAATGGCGGCATCGGGGACCCGGTCAAAGAGCATGCCAATGGTCGCCGCATCCGCGCCATGGCCAAGAATATCGGTCAAGGACTGCACCACGATGAAACCGATCATCCCGACAGCCGCAAGCCGGGTCATCAGCCCCAAAAGAAGCAAGAGCGGCAACAGAAATTCCGACCACCCCCCGAAAAGGGCAACCAGACCGTGCCACGGCCCCAAGGCCGCGGTGTTATAGCCTGCGTCCTCAAACGCCTTGGGGAAAATCTGCGCATAGGCGCCAACGGATGGGGTGAAAAGGCCGTCGAACTTTGTCGAGGCCGAAGACCAGAAATACCCGGTCAAAACCGCCGCAAAGGCAAACCGCGCCAAAGACGGCACAACCACCGGGGCCGCGCGGTTCAACAGGCCTGCCGTCTGGTCCGCGGTTTTCAGGAGGAAGGGGAGGGTTGTCATGACATCACCTCGGAAATGCTGCCTGTCGTGGCCAGCAGGGTTAGAACGGCCAGCACGTCTGTGTCTGGGTGGGCTGCGATGGCTTGGCCGATGGTCGCCATGTCGATCAGCGCTTGCAGGAAGGCCTCGGCCCCCGTGGGCAACAGATGTGGCATCGGATCAAAGGCCGGACGGGCCACGATAACCGATTGCGCCTGATGGCGGGGCTTGGGCCCGCCCGAGAGTGCCGCGTTCCAGATATCCAGCACCGGCCAGTCCGAAATCAGCAGCCGAAACGAGGGGGCAAGCCGCAGGCGGGTTTGCATCAATCGGGCTTCGTCAAGGGTGCCAAGGCGCGCCCCGGCCTTTGGATCATGATCGCCCGCATGATAGCTTTGCCGGATGGCCAGTTCCAGCCGCGCCACATCGGGCAGATATCCCAGCGATTGGGTCGGCGGGAACTGCGCCAGAAAATCGGGGAGAGCCAATCCATATCCGGCCATCAGCGGCGAATTCGGGGGGCAGGCGCGCACGAATTCAACCGCCATGGCCTGAAAGAATTCAGACCCGACCAGCGACCGTATGGCCGGGAAGTTATCGGCCAAAGCACGGCAGAGGCCCGTTGTGACGTTGTTTCGATACACGTTGAACCGTTTGGCCGAAGATTGGCCCGTTGGGCCGATGACGCCCGCCGGAACCGGGGCATCAGGTGTCAAAAGCGCGGTGCGAAATTGGGTTTGGGTCATGCCATGGCCTCGATGATCCCGGCCGCCCGCTCGGCTTCGGCCCGCAGGAGCGGCCAGTCGGGGACGTCATTGTCCCATTCGATCAGGGTGGGGCGTGGCCCCGACAGAGACAGGGTCTGGCGATAGAGCGCCCAAACCGACACAGTGACCGGGGACCCATGCGCATCGATCAACAGGGATGCGCCATTTTCATCGCGGTCTTCGTCATGGCCGCCCAGATGGATTTCGCCCACCGCGTTCATTGGAAACCGGTTCAGATAGTCCACCGGGTCGCGGGCATTGTTGATGCACGAGACATGGACGTTATTGACGTCAAGCAGCAGCCCGCAACCACTGCGGCGCGCGATTTCCGTCAGGAAATCGACTTCGTCATAGCTGGTTTCGGCAAAGGCCACATAGGTGGATGGATTTTCCAGCAGCATCTTGCGGCCCAGAACGGTTTGAACCTGATCGATATGATCCACCACACGGGTCAGGGTCTGGACGGTATAGGGCAGGGGCAAGAGATCGTTCAGAAACGCGCCGTCATGGGTAGACCACGCCAGATGTTCGGAAAAGCTGGCCGGGTTCAACCAGTCGCACAGAGTTTTCAGGCGGGTCAGATGGTCGGTGTCCAAGTCGGCCTCGCCCCCGATCGAAAGCGCGACCCCATGAACCGAAATCGGAAACCGCTCGGCCAGATGGCGCAGTTGCGCCAAAGGGCGGCCGCCGTGCCCCATGTAATTCTCGGCATGAATTTCCAGCCAGCGCACCGGCGCGGCATCCGAAATCAAGGCCTGAAAATGCTGCGGCTTGTAGCCAACGCCCGGGGCGGGTGGAAGATGGTTGGGGGCGGCGTCAAACATGGGCCTCTCCTGTGCGATAGGGGTGGGGGCGGTCTGGGGCCGCCCCCGGCTGCCATCAGGCCTTGGGAATATCGCGCTCCAGCGCTTCAAGGCTTCCCATGCGGCCTTCGGGCAGTTCCATCGTCATGCAGGTGCCTGCCGGAACCAGTTTCCACGAATTCCCCTGATAATCGACCTTTGACGTGCCAGCGCAGGTGGTGCCAGCGCCCGCCGCACAGTCATTCTGACCGGCCAAGGCCACGCCAAAGCATTTTTCCATGTCGCCTTCGGCAGCGGCGGGCAGAACGAAATGCGCGGACAGAGCGGCAGCCAAAGCCCCGGCGACAGCGACAGATTTCAGTTGGATAGACATGTGCAATTCCCTCTTGGTTGCATCGCATTTGGTGGCGATGTCCTGACCATGGCGGGACAAATCGACCGCGAACAGTCACAGGAATGAGAGGAAAAAGCTGTGTGATTGCTGTAACGTTTTGCCCGTTTCCACCTTTGCCGAAAGTATCGAAATAATTTGGGGCAAGTTGTTTAGTTATCTGATTCTAAACAGTTAAAAAACGAAGGCCGGAACCATTTATCTGTAACGTTTTCCGGTTTGTCTGCACGCGGGCCTCTGGGGCCTTTGACTATGTTTCACCCCTCACATCGGTTGAAACACAATGCGGAAATAAAAAGGGGCCGCCAAATGGCAGCCCCGGGTCTTTGGTCCGAATCCGCGCCGATCAGCGCATGTCGGGGGGCGTGGCTTCGGCGGTCAACTCGGCCAGAATGTCGTCCAGTTTCACCGTCTTGGTCTGGGTTTCGCCCAGACGGCGCAGGGAAACGGTGCGCTCTTCCACCTCTTTCATGCCAATCGCCAAGATCACCGGAACCTTGCCCAGCGAATGTTCGCGGACCTTGTAGTTGATCTTTTCGTTGCGCATGTCAGCCTCGGCCCGCACCCCGGCAAGTGTCAGGGCGGTGACGATTTCCTCGACATAAGGATCGGCGTCCGAGACGATGGAGGCCACAACCACCTGCCGCGGGGCCAGCCAGAACGGCAGTTTGCCCGCGTGGTTTTCGATCAAAATCCCGATGAAACGTTCGAACGACCCAAGGCAGGCGCGGTGCAGCATCACGGGGCGATGCTTTGCGCCATCTTCGCCGATATAGCTCGCGTCCAGACGTTCGGGCAGGTTCGGGTCCACCTGGAAGGTGCCGCACTGCCAATCGCGGCCAATCGCATCGGTCAGCACGAATTCCAGCTTTGGCCCGTAGAACGCGCCTTCGCCTTCAAAGATCTGATATTCATGGCCCGCGGCGGTGACCGCATTGGCCAAAGCGGCCTCGGCGAAATCCCACGATTCCTCGGTCCCGATCCGCTTTTCGGGGCGGGTCGACAGCTTGATGCGCCATTGGTCAAAGCCCAGATCGGCATAGACCTTGGACAGGAATTCGATGAACTTCTTGGCCTCGGATTCGATCTGCGCCTCGGTCGCGAAGATATGCGCGTCATCTTGGGTAAAGCCGCGCACCCGCATGATCCCGTGCAAGGCGCCCGAAGGTTCGTAGCGCGCGCAAGACCCGAATTCCGCCATCCGCAGCGGCAGATCGCGATAGGATTTGAGGCCCACGTTGAAAATCTGCACATGGCAGGGGCAGTTCATCGGCTTGATGGCGTAGTCACGCTGTTCCGATGCCGTTGTGAACATGTCCGCCTGGAATTTGTCCCAGTGCCCCGATTTTTCCCACAAAGCCCGCGCCACGACCAGCGGCGTCCTTAT
>JALQUQ010000248.1 GCA_023263735.1 Paracoccaceae bacterium
CTACCTCTTCGGTTCCCAGATAGGCGGCCTTGACCTTTGGGTCGGCCAGCACGTCGGCGGTGGGCCCAAAGGCGATTTTGCGGCCGAAATCCAACACCAGAGTTTCGACACAGACGCGCGAAATCAGTTCGACATCGTGATCGATGATCAGAACCTGCGCCCCGATTTCCGCATGAATCCGCAAGATGAGATCGCCAAGGATCTTGGTCTCTTCGACCGAAAGCCCGCCCGCCGGTTCGTCAAACATGATCAGGCTGGGTTGGCCCATCATGCAACGGGCCACATCCGTCAGACGTCGTTCAAAGCCGGTCAGGCGCGCGCCCATCTTTTGCGCCTTGTCGGACATGCCGACGAATTCCAAAAGGCGCGCGGCTTCCAAGGCGCTGGACTTGCCGGCAAACAGGCGGAAATCGGTTTGCACCCGCACGTTATCAAACACCGACAGATCATCGGCGATCTGTTCTTTTTGAAACGACCGGCGCAGGCCGACATGGGCCCGGCGATGCGCAGGAAGTGACAGAAAATCGCGGCCATTGACCGAAATCCTGCCCGAGGTCGCCCGCGCAAAGCCCGAGATCACGTTCATCATCGTGGTCTTGCCCGCCCCATTGGGGCCGATGATGCCAGCCACCGGAGCGGTGAACGAAGCCGAAATCTCATTCAACGCGATCAGGCCGCCAAAGCGGACCGTAAGTCCATCGATGGTGATCATGATTGCTCCTGCGATTTGCGCCGGAAAAGCGCCATGATCTGGCCGCCGATCCCGTCGGGCGCGGTGATAAGGGCATGGAGGAGGCCGACACCAAAGATGACATAGGCCAAATCGCTGTCGACACCCCATGTGTTCAAGATCGCGGGCAGCACACGATAAAGGAACGCCGCGATGACAGCCCCCAGCCAAAAGCGCGCGCCACCGACCACGGCCAAGGCAAAGAGCATGATGGATTCCGATGCGCGAAAGGTGCCATCATCCAACAGGCCAAGGCTGCCTGCCAACAAGCCCCCCGATGCCCCCGCCAAAAGGGCGGCGATCCCAAAGGCCCAAGTCTTGTAAAGCGTGACATTGACCCCCGCGGCCATGGCTGCCGCCTCGGACCGGCGGATCAGCGCCCAAGCCCGCCCGGGGAACATGCGCCGGTGCGCCTCGATCAGCAGAAAGCCCAGCGTGGCCGCCACGATGACATAGCGCAGATAAGCGGTGGGAGAGGTGGCAAGGATCGACCCGCGAAACGGCTCGGTCGAACCGATCTTGACGCCCCAGAACCCTTCGCCCCCATTCGGGAACTGATAGGTTGCAAAGAGGATCTCAAGCCCACCCGCGGCCATCAGGGTAACCAAAGCGAGATAAAGCCCCCGCAGGCGCAGCGCGGGAAGGGCCAGAACCCAACCGCAGATCATGGTCAGCAATGCGGCGATGACCAGATTGACCTCGAACGGAAAGTCCCACAGGTAATTCAGCCGCAGGGTCACCCAACCGCCCACGCCCATCAGCCCAACCTGCGTCAGGCTGACCATGCCCAACCGCGCATGCATGAAGGCCACGCCAGAAATGGCCATGGTAAAGCAGGCAGAGGAGGTGAGGATCGCCAGCCAGTAGGATCCCGCAACACTGGGCAGGACGACGAAACAAAAGGCGGCGAAGACCAGACCGGCGAGGCCCGAGGGCGTCAGACGAAACAGATCCTTGTTCATCAGTCACGTCCTTCGAAAATCAGCCGGGCGCCACGCTGGTGCCACAGCAAAACCACAGCCGCGATGACAAAGGGCGCAATCGGGCGCACGCTTTTGAGAAGAGGCGACAGCGTCAACAGGTTTTCGATGACCCCCATGCAAAGCCCGCCGACCAGCACAAGGAACAGGCTGTTCAACCGCCCGGCCAGCGCGGCCGCGACCGAAGGGATCACCATGAAGGTGATGACGACGGGTTCAAGACGGATCAGATTGGCAAACATAAGCCCGGTGAACCCGGCCAGCAAACCCGAGATGCCCCAGGCGATGGTTTCGACCCGGCGGATCGGAATGCCCAGCAGCGCAGAAAGATCGCGGCTGTTCGCAACGGCGCGCATCTGCAAACCAATGTTGGTGCGATCAAGAAACACCCAGATTCCGGCCGAAATTCCCACGGCAGCGGCAAAAGCGATCAGTCGAGTGAGCGTAATGCGCAGCCCCATCATGCTGACCCCGATCTTGTCGGTGGGCAGTTCAAGGCTGCGGGGATCGTCGATCCAGATAAAGGAGACAAATCCCAGAATGATGAGGGCAAAGCCCAAGGTCGCAACGGCCTTGACCACGGTTTCGCGCCACGCAAGCTTGGGCGCGATCAACGCCCCATAGGCAAGGGTCAGAAGCAGGGCGACGGCGATGCAGGCCAGCCAAGCAATCGGCGGCCAGATGCCCCACTGCACCAACTGCCAGCTTGTCATGGCACCCGCGGCACCCGCGGCACCCGACGAGAAATTCAGAACACCCGAAGCCCGATACAGGACAACCATCCCGATTCCACCAAGGGCATAAAGGGCCCCGATGGCCAGCCCCGATGCCAGAAAGAGGCCGGTCACCTTGAACGGCTTTCCGTCAGCCAAATACAGCCAACTGCCCGCCATCAAAGCGGCCAGAAACAACCAGTTGAACACAGAGGCTTTCGACATCGGCCACCCTTTTCAAAGCGCACTGGCCAGAGGATCTGGCCAGTGCATATGCGTTCTCAGCGGAGACCGAGTTCAGCTTCCAGTGCCTTGTGCTTGTCGAAATACGAGCTGTCGTATTCGTAGCAGTTGCGCACGATTTCAAAGCCGCCAGCCACGATCTTGACCATATAGCCGGCATGGTTCGGCATGTGGTAATCGGCGTCGCCCACATAGAAGGGGCCGCACATCAGATCAGAGGTGTACCCTTTGATTGCGCGGATAGCGTCGCTTACGGCAGCGCGGTCATCCAGTTTGGCCGGGTCCATGGTCAGCATCGCTTCGGTAAAGAAACGGGCCGACAGGTAGCCTGCCTGGCTGAAGGTGTCGCGCGGATCGTCTGCCTTGCCAAAGGCGTCCAGAACCGAAATCCAGTTCTGTGCATCGGGGCCACCAACGCTCAGCGGTGCCAGCTCTGCGTTCACAAAGATTTTGCCGTGCCAGTATTCGCCCACCGCATCGGGAACCGACAGGTCATAAAGCGGGGTCGGAGCGATCCAGATATAGCTGTCGCGCAGATCCTGTTCCTGAGCGGCCTTGAGCACTGCCAGTGCAAGCCCAGCCGGGAGGTTCATCAGGATCGTGTCAGCGCCCGATGCCACGGCCTCAAGCAAAGCCGAGTTCACGTCCGGAGCGCCGGGGTTCAACAGCGCCATGGAGCCATCGCCACCCTTCGACTTCATATAGTCGATGACGGCTTGGCACGACCAAATCCCGTTGTTCGGAATGTTGAGGCCGATACATGCGACGTTCTTGGAGCCCAGTTCCTCTTGGGCGTATTGTGCCGCACCAAGGTTCGAGGACAACGGGCCTTGGTTGGTCGAAACGAGGTTCGGCGTTTCAAAGCATTCCGAGATCGCGCAAGCCGATGCCATCGCCATGATGCCGTTGTCGACATAGGTCTTGGCGTTCACGGCCATTTCGATGAACGAACCGTTGCCGACCATGGCCACGGCCTTCTTGTCGCCAACCAGTTTCGCGGCAGCGGCAGCGGCGCTTTCCGGGTTCCACTGATCATCTTCGACCAGATATTCGATCGGACGACCGGCGATCCCGCCATTTGCGTTCACGCAGGCAAAATAGGCCGCGGCCGAATCGGTCGCCGACGACCAGTCGCCCGGCGCGCCGTTCGAGAAAATGCCGCCCACGACGATTGGCTCGCCGGTGGCTGCCTGCCCCGTATTGGCCCCACAAGACGGAGCCGCCAGAGCGGCCCCCCCAAACCCGATGGCAAAAAGCCCGATCAGGCCCGCCAGCGCATGTCTGATAGTCATTGACGTTTCCTCCCTGAAATTGTCGCAGAACTTGAGTCTTCCAATTACCCGGCCCGGCGATCTTGAAGGATCATCTGGGCCGCCTTTTCGGCAATCATGATTGTCGGTGCATTTGTGTTGCCACTGACGATGGTCGGCATGACCGACGCATCGACCACGCGCAGACCCCGTACCCCCCGCACCCTCAGCTTTGGGTCAACCACAGCCTCGGGCCCCACGCCCATGGCGCAGGTGCCGACGGGATGGTAAACCGTGCGGGCATTGGCGCGGACGTAATCCGCCACCCCATTCCGATCGGTGACACCCGCACCGGGCATCAACTCGGTCAACTGATGTTTCGCCATCGGCCCCGAACGCAGGATATTGCGCGCCAATTCCACGCCTTTGACAAGGCGATCAAGATCGGCGTCATTGGCCAGCAGGCCAAGATCGATGTCAGGTGCCCCATTTGGCCGAGAGCGGCGAACCGAACCCCGGCTTTCGGGGCGCAAGACGCAGGTATGCAGCATGAGCTTGTAGGTGTCCAGCGCCAGCGAGTGCTTGGAGCACTTGATGCAGA
>JALQUQ010000249.1 GCA_023263735.1 Paracoccaceae bacterium
CAGGACATCATCGCCATCCTTGGCATGGACGAACTGAGCGAAGAAGACAAACTGACCGTGGCTCGTGCGCGTAAGATTCAGCGCTTCTTGTCGCAGCCCTTCGACGTGGCAAAGGTCTTCACCGGCTCTGACGGCGTTCAGGTTCCGCTGGAAAAGACCATCGCTTCGTTCAAGGCTGTTGTGAACGGCGAATACGACCACCTGCCGGAAGCCGCCTTCTACATGGTTGGCGACATCGACGAAGTGAAAGCCAAGGCCGCCAAGCTTGCCGCAGCTGCGGCCTAAGGAGGAACCATGGCAGTTCAGTTCGACCTCGTAAGTCCCGAACGGCGCCTCGCGTCTGTGACGGCGTCCGAGGTGCAGATTCCGGGCGCCGATGGCGACCTGACGGCGATGGAAGGGCATGCCCCGACCATCACCACCCTGCGCCCCGGCATCCTGCGGGCTTTGGCTTCGGACGGCACGAAATCCTTTGTGGTGACCGGCGGTTTCGCCGAGATCAACGCAACGGGCGTCACCGTTCTGGCCGAGCGTGCGGTTCCGGTTGAAGAAGCTTCGCATAGTCTCATGGATGAGATCCTTGCCGAAGCCCGTTCGTTGGCAGCCGTCGCTCTGCCCGAAGACAAGGATATGGCCGAAAAGATGGTCGCTGACATCCTTGCTTTGAAAGAGCACGCCGCGCACTAACCTGCGGAAACAAACAGTAAAGAACCCCGGCTTTGTCCGGGGTTTTTTATTGCGTGGGGGATGTCTGGCATGCTGACATCAAATTTCCCTTTTTTGCTGCCATTCAAATCGGGGCAGGTATCCGCAACGCTTTGGAGGAGGCAAAACGGATGAAGAAATTCTCCGCAGGAAATGTCGGCGTGGTTCAGGGGTCACGCATGCTTTTCTCGGATTTCGTGAATGGTGGCGTCATGTGGACGGGCGAAGGCGACCGGGAATGTCGTCACATCGTTTCCTTCAAGGAACCCTTTGCCAATGCGCCTTCGGTGCAGGTTTCCGTTGGCCTGTGGGATACCGATCAGGGCCGGAATCTGCGGGCTGACATCTGTGCCGAGCATGTGACCGCGGATGGGTTCCACATCGTCTTTCGCACGTGGGGGGATACGCGGATTGCCCGCGTCCGCGCGGATTGGATCGCGATTGGCCCGGTGCGCGACGAAGATATGTGGACCATCGACTAGCCAAAGAAAAAAGCGGGCCGCAAAGGACCCGCCTTGAATGTCATGCTATGCGCATCAACCGCGCTGGTACATGCCTTCGTAGATCGGCACCAAGGTTTCGGTTTCAAACAGGCTCGAAACGCTGGTCCCGCTCCAG
Source organism: Paracoccaceae bacterium (assembly GCA_023263735.1). GTDB lineage: Bacteria > Pseudomonadota > Alphaproteobacteria > Rhodobacterales > Rhodobacteraceae > Pseudotabrizicola. The sequence goes on from JALQUQ010000249.1 coordinate 1,324, forward strand.
ATGTTCAGGATCGCTTGGGCGAACATCGGGGCGGTGGGGACGACGCGGATATTCGGCGCGCCCAGCAATTTGTCGCCCTGTTCGATGGAGTCGGTGATCACCAGCGATTTCATGACCGAATTCCGGACGCGTTCAATGGCCGGGCCAGACAGAACACCGTGGGTGATATAGCTGTGAACCTCGGTCGCGCCGTTTTCCATCAGAACTTCGGCGGCCTTGCACAGGGTTCCGGCGGTGTCGCAGATGTCATCGACGATGATGCACTTGCGGCCTTTGACATCGCCGATCACGGTCATTCCGGCGACTTCGCCCGCCTTTTCGCGACGCTTGTCCACGATGGCCAGCGGGGCGTTGATCCGTTTGGCCAATTCGCGGGCGCGGGCCACGCCGCCAACGTCGGGCGAAATGATCATGATATCGTCAAGGCTGCCGCGGAAGTGGTGTTCAATATCCAGCGCAAAGATCGGGCTGGCATAAAGGTTATCCACCGGAATATCGAAAAAGCCCTGAATCTGCGCGGCATGCAGGTCAAGCGTCAGAATGCGGTCAATGCCCGCGGTTTCGATCAGGTTCGCCACCAGCTTTGCCGAAATCGGGGTGCGGGCCTTGGCACGGCGATCCTGACGGGCATAGCCGAAATAGGGGATCACAGCGGTGATCCGCGCGGCCGATGACCGACGCAGCGCATCGGTCATGATCAGCAGTTCCATCAGGTTGTCGTTCGCCGGGTTCGAGGTCGGCTGAATGACATACATATCTTCGCCGCGGACGTTCTCGAAAACCTCGACGAAGATTTCCTGATCGTTGAAACGCTCGACTCGGGCATCGACCAGCCCGACATTCATGCCCCGATGCAGAGACATCCGGCGGGCGATGGATTTGGCAAGCGGAAGGTTCGCATTGCCAGAAATCAGTTTGGGTTCGTTCAAGGCGGGCATGTTCATTCTCCGGGGCCACGGATTCGCGAAGTTGACATCGCTTATCACCGAGATACCGTCTTGCAAACCTGAGCGAACGGAGAAGTCCCTAAATGCCGCACATTGATTACTATTTTACGACGCTTTCTCCCTATGCCTATCTTGCGGGCGGGCGGATGGAAGAGATCGCAGCGCGGCACGGGGCGACGATCACCTATAAACCGGTCGATATCGGGGCGTTGTTCGCGCGAACGGGCGGTTTGGCCCTGCCGCAACGCCACGAAAGCCGCAAGGACTACCGTCTGCAAGAACTGCGCCGCCAATCGGTCAAAACCGGGTTGAAACTGAACCTGCAACCCATGTTCTGGCCGGTGAACGGGGCTCCGGCGTCTTATGCGATCATTGCGGCGCAAAAGGCGGGCGGTGGCGATCTGGGTGGCCTTGTTCATGGGATCATGCGCGCGATTTGGGCCGAAGAAAAGAACATTGCCGAGGATGATGTGATCAAGGCCAAATTGGCAGAAAATGGCTTTGATCCCGGGCTTGCCGACCGGGGGATGTTGGCCGGGGCCGAGGAATATTCGGCCAATCTGGAAGAAGCGGTGTCGCGTGGGGTTTTCGGATCGCCCTTTTACATTGTAGGGCAAGAGAAGTTCTGGGGTCAGGACCGGCTTGACGATCTTGACCTGCATCTTGCTGGAAAACTGTAAATCGTGATGGATCAACTAGAGAAAGCAGCGCCCGCGCGTGTCTGGGCCAAGGGGGGAGATCGCCCTGTTCTGGCCTTGCATTGTTCGCTGGCCCATAGCGGGGCGTGGGCCGGATTGGCCGAGGCCTTGAACGGGGTAACCACGACGGCCATCGACCTGCCCGGTCATGGGCGGGCCCCGGATTGGGACGGTGCGTCAGATATTCATGGTCTGGCCACGGAATTGGCCGCCGCTTGGGCCGAACGGCTGGGGCAGGGGCAGCCGATCGATCTGATGGGGCATTCCTTTGGCGGAACGGTCGCGCTGCGTTTGGCGATCGAACGGCCCGATCTGGTGCGGTCGTTGACCCTGTTCGAACCTGTCTATTTCGTTGCGGCAAAACTGGCCGGGGACCCGACCTATCCGCCGTTTGACATCTCGCACGCCCTGATCGCCGAACGGATTGCCGAAGGGAAATCCCGTTTGGCGGTAGAAGAGTTTCTCGTCGACTGGGGCGGGGGCGAACGGTTCGAAGACCTGCCCGAGCGGATGCAGGCCTATATCCTGCAACGCATTCCACTTGTCGTTGCGCAAAACCCGGTTCTGCTGGACGATTCCCCACAGCTTTTGGCCCCCGGTCGGCTGGAGGGCCTGCGCTGTCCAATCCTGATGGTCGAGGGGAGCAACAGCCCGCCGATCATCTCGGCCATCTATCGGGCCTTGGCGCCCCGATTGCCGCAGTTGCGCCGGCATGTTGAACCGGGGGCCGGGCATATGGTGATGATCACCCATGCCCAACCCCTTGCGCCGGTTGTTCAGGCGCATCTGGAGGCGTGCTAGCCGCGCACCAAGGCCAGAAATTGATCGACATCCTCGGGGGTGGTGGACCAGCTGCACACAAGCCGCGCAGCCAAGGGCACATCACCGGGGCCGTCAAACGATTGATTAAAGGGCCACAGGTAATATTGCGCGCCTGCCTGTTGCGCGGCCTGATGCGCCGCGCGGGGCCATTGGGCAAAGACGGCATTCGCCTCGGTCGGGTGGACAAGCGAACCGCCCGGCAAATCCGCCATTCCGCGTGACAGCCGTTGCGCCATCGCATTCGCATGACCGGCAAGGGTCAGCCACAGGTCATCGGTCAAATAGGCCAGCATTTGCGCGGCCAGATACCGATGTTTCGAAAAGAGGTGCCCGCCCCGCTTGCGCCGCAGTTCGAATTCCCACGCCAGCTTGGGGTCAAAAATCACCACCGCCTCGACCCCCATCAGGCCATTCTTGGTGCCCCCAAAGGACAAAACGTCAATGCCCGCTTTCCATGTCATTTCGGCAGGGGTGGCCCCGGTGCTGACCAGCGCATTGGCGAAACGGGCGCCGTCCATATGGGTCCGCAGGCCAAAGGCGCGGGCGACGGCGGTCAGCTCTGCCACCTCGGCCGGGGTGTAGAGCGCGCCGGTCTCGGTGATCTGGGTGATCGAGACGCACGCGGGCCGCACCACGTGGACGTCGGGCTCCCGCCCGTTGGCCACCGCCGCCCGAACCGCCTGCGGGTCGAGCTT
>JALQUQ010000024.1 GCA_023263735.1 Paracoccaceae bacterium
GTCAAAATAGCCGCCCCAATGTGAAGCGATGCTGAAAAAATTCAATGATTTCAATGGTCGAAATTTCGACGATGGTCCTTTATTGGTAGGTCCGATACCCTCCTTCCCAAACCCGGTTTAGGGGTTGACGCTAGGGGGTCATGGGGGGGGCGGTGGTTTCGCGGATGACGAGGGTGGCGTTCACCTCGACCACGGTGGGGGGGGCGTCGGGGTCGGCGATGCGGTCCAGCAAGATCCGACCCAGCTTGCGGCCCAGATGGTGGGGGGATACGGCCAGCGTCGTCAGGGCGGGCGTCGCGACGGCGGCATCGGGAATGTCGTCAAAGCCGACAATCGAAACCTCTTTCCCCGGGGTCTTGCCCATGCGGGTCAGAGCCAGACTGGCCCCAAGCGCCACCATATCACCATTGCAGACCAGCGCCGTCACCTCGGGGTGGGCCTTGGTCAGGGCTTGCATCGCCTCAAGCCCGGCAAGTTTCGTGTTCTCCGAGGGCCAGATCAGCGGATGCGCCGAGCCCTGCGCAGCCATCGCCCGTTCATATCCGGCAATCCGTTCGCGGCGCACCGCCGTCATGAGCGTGCCACCGAAATAGGCGATGTGGCGATGACCCAGCGACAGCAGATGGTCGGTCGCCTGCTGGGTGGCATCGGCGTTTCGAATGCCCAGATGGTCAAACGGGCTGTTCAGCCGCCGCAGAAAGGTGACGGTCGGCAGTTTATGGGCCCGCAGGAAATCAAAGGTTTCGGTCGAGGTGGAATAGGCTGGCACCCATAAAAGCCCGCCCCGGCCGTGTTTCACAAATGATTGCAGATGGCGGTGCTGGCGCGCGGCATCGTCGCGGGTATCCAGCACCGAGAGCAAAAAGCCCTCAGCCTCCAAAAGATCAACCGCGCCAGAGATCACCTCGGCGTTGAACGGGTTGGACAATTGGTTGATCAGAAATCCAATTTCTCGATTGTCGCCAGACCGCATCGCGGCGGCGCGTGAATTGGGCACGTAGTGCAGTTTTTTCACCGCCTCCAGCACCGCTGTCCGGGTTTCTTCGGAAATGCGGCCTGTCCCCCGCATCACCTGACTGACGGTCGGGATCGAGACGCCAGCCGCACGGGCAACGCTGGCCAAGGTGGGTTTCTCAGACATTCACAGCGCCGCTGCACGATATAACGATTTTCCAAACTTTGCCTTTTGTCCGCGCCGGGACAAGGGCTTTCATCGATTTTCAAAGGAAAATTTATCGTTGACAGGTGATACAACGTTATATCAGATTTAGGCATCCAATCGGCAAGAATCGCATGCGCTGTGTGCGGCTTTCGAGGGGGGAGGAATTCGCTGCTTTGGGCGTCGATCCAGATTCAGCGGCGCGGAACGTCCACAGTGATCGGTCCGTGTGTCATCAACAGGGAGGAATAAGAATGACTCGCTTTACAAAACTTGCCGGCGCGGTTTCGGGTCTGGCCATCATGCTGGGCGCGACATGGGCGCAGGCCGAGGTGCTGTTTTGGTCCACGCAGGCCCGTCCCGTCGAAGAAGCGCAGGCGATGCGGGACAATGTCTTGAAGGGCTTTGAGGGTGGCGTCGATTACCAGCCGAACGAAGATGGCCCTTGGCTGACCCGTTTGCAGGCCGAGCTTGAGGCTGGTTCGGGGTCGATCGGTGTTTTGGGCGGTCTGCACGGCAGTTTTTCGGCCATGAACCCCGACGATCTGGTTGATCTTGACGATCTGGGCGTGGTCTCCAGCAGCGAGACCTATAACACGCTGGCCAAACTGGGCACCGACCATCTGCAATATGTGCCGTGGATGCAGGCCAGCTATATCATGGCCGCCAACAAACAGGCGCTGCAATATCTTCCGGCCGGGGCGGACATCAACGCGCTGAGCTATGACCAGTTGATCGAATGGACCGCCAATGTCGAAGCGGCGACCGGCGAAAAGAAATTCGGGTTCCCGGCTGGGGAAAAGGGGCTGAAGCACCGCTTTTTCCAAGGGTATCTCTATCCGTCCTACACGAATGGCGTGGTGCGCACCTTTGCCTCGGATGAGGCTGTGGTCGCTTGGGAAAAGTTCCGCGAATTGTGGTCGCACACCAACCCGGCTTCGACCAACTTTGCGAACATGCAAGAGCAGTTGCTGAATGGCGATGCGTGGATCGTGTTTGACCACACCTCGCGACTGGCTCAGGCCTTCAACGAACGCCCGGATGATTTCGTGGCCTTCCCGGCCCCGGCAGGCCCCAAGGGCCGCGGGTTCATGCCGGTTCTGGTCGGCATGGCCATTCCGCGCACGGCCCCCGATCTGGATGCGGCCAAGGCCTTGGTGTCCTATATGCTGAAGCCCGAAACCCAAATCGCAACGCTAAAGGCCACCAACTTCTTCCCGGTTGTGAATGTCGAACTGCCGGCAGATGTGCCGCCAGCGGTCAAGGCCGCCGGGGATGCCGTTGCCATCATGAGCGCGTCGCCTGATGCAAACCCGGGGCTCTTGCCGGCGGGGCTGGGCGACAAAGGGGGCGATTTCAGCCGCGTCTATGTGGATACCTTTGAGCGGATCATTCTGGCCGGTCAGGATATCCGCAGCGTGCTGGACGATCAAAAGGCCGTTCTGGCCAAGATCATGCAAGACTCTGGCGCGCCGTGCTGGGCACCGGATGCCCCCTCCGAAGGCGCTTGCCCGGTCGAATGATCGCGGGCGCGACGAACTGACTTCGTTTCCGGGCCCGATGTGGCCCGGATTCCCCCAACTTGTCAGACCGGGCGCGCCGCGCGCACCGTGATCGGAGGGCGCGATGTCTCCGCGATATTTGCCATATATCTTGATCTTGCCTGTAACGCTGTTTCTCTGTGCGTTCTTTTTGTACCCGTTCCTTCTGGTGGCGCGTCAGGCCTTTCTCTCTGACGGGGGCTACAGCCTTCAGAACTTCCGCGAGACCATGGGGTACTGGAAGTTCTCGATTTCCCTTCAAAACACGATGCTTTTGGCGCTGGCCGTTGTGCCGGTGCAAGTGTCGCTGGCCCTGCTTATGGCCACCATGGTCAGCCGCATGAAAAAGGGGCGCGATCTTGTGCTGTATATCTGGACGATCCCGCTGGGCATTTCTGATCTGGCGGCGGGGATCATCTGGTTTGCGATTTTCGAACAATCGGGCTTTCTGAACAGCATGCTGACCGGGCTGGGCGTGATCGACAAACCGGCCGTTCTTTTGGGGTATCAAAACCCGCTGTTGGTGTTCATCGCCATTGCGCTTGCCGAAATATGGCGGGCAACGGCGATCATGCTGGTGATCCTTGTGGCCGGTATCGGGCTGATCCCCAAGGAATATTACGAAGCGGCCGAGGTTTTCGGCGCGTCACCGTGGCAGCGGTTTCTGCGGATCACCTTGCCGCTCTTGCGCCCGTCGCTGCAAACGGCGCTGATCTTGCGGGTTGTGCTGGCCTTTGAGGTCTTTGCCGTGGTTGTGGCGCTTGGGGGCACCCTGTTCCCGGTCATGATGGGGCAGATCTATTCCTACCAGTTTGACCTGCAGAATGCGGGCGGTGCGGCGGCCCTTGCCTTGGTTGTGCTTGCGATCTCGATTGCCTTTACCCTTGTCATCCTGCGTGCCCTGCGCGTTCCGAAAGGAGCCACGATATGACCCCCGTCACCACGGCCGCCCCCCGTGCGGCGACCAAAGCGCCCGCCCGCAGGGTCTATGCCGCCTCAGTTCTATTGCTGTCGGTTTGGGTCTTGGGTCCGATCTATCTGTTGTTCGTCAACACCCTGTCATCGCCCGAGGCCGTCAACAGCTTTCCCAAGTCGTTCATTCCCCAGTTCGATCTGGGCAGTCTGGCGTTTTTCGCAAAGTTCGATGGCATGCTGGCCGCCTTGGGCAATTCGGTGATCGTGGCGGCGATGACCATGGTGATGTCGATCGCGATCGGGGCACCGGCCGGTTATGCGTTGTCGCGCTTTGAGTTTCGGGGCAAAGAGCTGTTTCGTTTGCTGATCCTGCTCACGCGGGCCTTTCCGCTGCCGTTGCTGGCCTTGCCCTTGGCGGTGCTGTTCATTCGGACCGGGCTGGACGATACGACCTTTGGTCTGGCGCTGGTTCACACGACCTTGGCCATTCCCTTTGCGGTTCTGATCACCTTTTCCCTGTTTTCGGGCATTCCGATCGAATTGGAAGAGGCCGCCTGGACCTTGGGCTGCACGCGACTGACCGCCTTTACCAAGGTCGTCTTGCCCCTGATCCTGCCCGGGATCACCGCCAGCGCCATCTTTGCCTTTGTCATCAGTTGGAACGAGGTCTTTGCCGCCGCCGTCCTGACCATCGAAAACCGCACGTTGACCGCCTTTCTTTTGCAGAAACTGGGGGATGCGCCGATCCATCTGAAATTTGCAGGCGGGTTCATTCTGGTGACGCCGGCGCTGATCTTCATCTTTGCCGTTCGCAAATATCTGTTCGCCATGTGGGGCATCGCCAACCGCTAGGTCGGCTGGTGCCAAGGAGGAAAGAAATGGCTGAAATTCAAATCAAAAATGTCGCAAAGGCATTCGGGTCCTACACGGCGCTGCATGACATCAATCTGACGATTGCCGATCAGGAATTCATGGTGCTCTTGGGGGCGTCGGGCTGTGGCAAGACCACGCTCTTGCGGATCGTCGCGGGCCTTGAAACTGCAACCACGGGCGAGGTCTGGATCGGCGGGCGACGGGTGGATCACCTGCCGCCCAAGGACCGTGGCATTGCCATGGTGTTTCAAAACTATGCCGTGTTCCCGCATCTGACTGTGTTTGAAAACATCGGCTTTGGCTTGCGGATGAAGAAATTGCCCGAGGCCGAGGTGAAACGCCGGGTCGAACGCACCGCGACCCTGATGCATATCGAACAACTGCTTGGCCGGTATTCGGGCGAATTGTCCGGGGGGCAGCGGCAGCGGGTTGCAGTGGCGCGCGCCTTGGCGATGGAACCCGATGTCATCTTGATGGATGAACCGCTGTCGAACCTTGATGCGCTGTTGCGGCTGGAAATGCGGGCCGAACTCAAAGGCGTTCTGGCCGAGTCAAAGACCACCGCGATCTATGTGACGCATGATCAGGTAGAGGCGATGAGTCTGGCCGACCGGATCAGCGTCATGCATCAGGGGCGGATCGTTCAGGCCGACAAGCCGGTTGCCATCTATCGCAACCCGGCCGCCGAATTCGTCGCGGGGTTCATCGGAAATCCGCCGATGAATTTCCTTCCCGCAGACCCAAGGGGGGATGGCAAATGGATGGTCGCCGGGCAGGTCATCGATGGGCCGACCCATTCCGGTGCCTTGAAATTCGCCATCCGCCCCGAGGATGTGAAACTGGGCGACCATGGTCTGCCCGCGACCGTTCGGCTGGTCGAACCGCTGGGCGCGCATCTCTTGGTAACCTGCGATGTGGGCGGCACGCTGTTTCGCGCCGTGCTGGACAGCGACCTGAGCCTGAAACTGGGCGACACATTGACCTTGACCCCGCAGGGCGACCGGCAGCGCTGGTTCGACCCCGCCACGACCCTAGCTGTTGCATGAGGATAGCACGATGAAACAGGATCTGATTGAACAGGCCAAGGCCGTCATGCGCAAGAATGACTGCGGCACCTATACCGTTCCGACGCACGGGCTTTACCCGTTTCAGTGGAACTGGGACAGCGCCTTGGTCGCTCTGGGCTTTGCCTGCTATGACGAAGACCGCGCCTGGACCGAGATCGAGACCCTGCTGGCCCATCAATGGGAAGACGGCATGGTGCCCCACATCGTTTTTCACAAACATGACGATGGCTATTTTCCGGGCCCGGATGTCTGGCGCACGGGGCGGGCGGTGCCGACCACCGGCATCACCCAACCCGCTGTCGCAGGTTTTGCCCTGCGGCGCATTCTGGATCGCTCGTCCAATCCGGAACGCTTTAGGGAACGCGCCCGCGCGGCGGTTCGAAAAATCCACGCTTGGCATGACTGGTTCTATCGCACCCGCGATCCGCAGCAGACGGGGCTTGTGGCCCTGATCCACCCGTGGGAAGCGGGGCGCGACAATTCCATCGATTGGGACGACGCCTTTACCCGCGTTCCGACCGATGGGGTCGAACCCTTCAAACGCCGTGACACCAGCCACGCCAACCCCGCGCACCGCCCGACGGACGAACAATACAAACGCTATATCTATCTGGTGCAACTGTTCCGCTCGTTGAACTGGGATACGGCAAAGCTGCATGATGCCTCGCCCTTTCGCGTGGTGGACCCGGGCTTTAACGCCATTCTGATCCGGGCTTGCAGCGATGTGGCCGATCTGGCCGATTGGCTGGGCGAGGGGCAGATCGCCCGCCAGTCGCGCGATTTTGCCGCCAAGGGCATCGCGGCCATGGAAACGCTGTGGAGCGACAAACTGGGCCAATATCTGTGCTTTGATCGGGTGTCGAACACCTTGGTCCAAGGGGCCTCGGTCGGTGGGATCATGGCGGCCTTTTGTGCCATCCCCGCGGCCCGGGCCGCCGCCTTGGCCCAGCGGGTCAGGGCCTTGGCGGAACAGGTGGAGTATTTGCTGCCCAGTCATGACCCGCGCGAACCGGGGTTCGACAGCAAACGCTATTGGCGGGGGCCGGTGTGGCTGATCGTCAATTACATGGTGGCAGATGGCCTGCGGGCTGCGGGCGAAACCGCCGTGGCCGATCAGATCGAAACCGACAGTCTGCGCCTGATCGACAAGGGGGGCTTTGCCGAATATTACGACCCGATGACCGGCGAACCCTGCGGCGGCGGCAGCTTTACCTGGACGGCGGCGATGGTGATCGAAATGCTGTCGGCCCGGCGGGTGGCGGCGTGAAACGGTCGCGCATCAACGCCATCATCGCCGAAGCGGATGAGATGATCCGCGCCCATGGCTTTGTCCTGCCGCCCTTTGCCCGGTGGTCGCCCAAAGAGTTTCGGGCCCAGGCCGATACGGCCAAGCATGTGATCGCATCGCGCTGCGGTTGGGACATTACCGATTATGGCGCGGGTCATTTCGAAACCATGGGCCTTTTTCTCTTTACGCTGCGCAACGGCCTTCTTGCCGATCTGCAGCGGGGCGGGGGCATGTGCTATGCGGAAAAGGTGCTGATTTCGAAACAGGATCAGCTTTCCCCCATGCACACCCATGTCGTGAAGGCCGAAGATATCATCAACCGGGGTGGGGCGACGCTGGTGGTTGAACTTTTTGGATCGGATGATCAGGGGGCCTTTGCCGAAGATCGGGGCGGCACGGTCTGGTGCGACGGGCTGCGCCTTGATTATCAACCGGGCCAGAAACTGCGGCTTGCGCCCGGGCAAAGCGTGACCCTGCGCCCCGGGGATTGGCACGCCTTTTGGGGCGAAGGGGGCGATGTCCTGATCGGTGAGGTTTCAACCGTGAACGATGATGAGACCGACAATATCTTTCGCGATCCGATTGGCCGTTTTGCCAAGATCGAAGAGGACGTGGCGCCCACGCATCTCTTGGTCAGCGATTACCGCCAGTGGCTGAGCTGATCTGACGGCGGCGCGGGCTTTGCCCTGCGCCATCGTCAAAGGGCGGGTGTCATCGGCACCTTTCTGTGGCAGGGTCTGACATCAGTGGGCCGGGTCCACGCTGCCGGTCGCAGGCAATCGGCTGTACGACGCAAGGGAGACAATCACGTGAGCGCGCTTCTGTCCGATCCCCGGGCCTTTTTGACCGAGATGTTCTTGTGCGCCGTGGCCGAGGCGGACCCGATGCGCGTGATCGCCCGGCATCTGCCGCCGCGCCCCGCCGGGCGCATTCTGGTGATCGGGGCGGGCAAGGCCAGCGCCCGCATGGCCGCCGCGGTCGAACAGGTTTGGGGCCCCTGTGACGGCTATGTCATCACGCGCTACGGCTATGCCTGCCCCACGCAAAAGATCACGATTGTCGAGGCCGCGCATCCGGTTCCCGATGCCGTCGGTCTGGCCGCCACCGAAGCCTTGATGAAACGGGTGCAGGGATTGGGGCCCGATGATTTGGTGCTGGCCCTGATCTCGGGCGGTGGATCGGCTTTGTTATGTGCCCCAGCCGATGGGTTGACGCTGGCCGACAAACAGGCGGTCAACGCGGCGCTTCTGGCCTCGGGCGCGCCAATTTCCGATATGAATGTGGTGCGCAAGCAGCTGAGCCGGGTCAAGGGCGGCAAGCTGGCGGCGCTGGCCGCGCCCGCCCGGGTGCATAGCCTGTTGATTTCCGATATTCCGGGGGATGATCCGTCCCTGATCGCGTCTGGCCCCACGGTGCCCGACCTCTCAACGCCCGAACAGGCGCTGGCGGTGATTGCCCGGTGGAAGATTGCGGTGCCGGCGGGGGTTTTGGCCGCCCTGCACCGCCCTGCGGTCAACACCCCGGTCACGGCAACCGCCAGCATCATCGCAGCCCCGTCGCAATCGCTGGCTGCGGTGGATCGAATGGCCACGGCCGCGGGGTGCCACGTGCTTCAACTGGGCGACGCGCTGGAGGGGGAGGCGCGCGATCTGGCTGCAACGCAGGCCCGCAGGGCGATCGAGCTGGCCGCAACTCTGGGCCCAAAGGATCGCCCGATCCTGATGATTTCGGGCGGGGAATGTACGGTTACCAAACGGGGCGACGGGGTTGGCGGGCCGAATGCGGAATTCACCCTTGCCGCTGCCTTGGCGCTTGGGGGGCATCCCCGCATTCACGTGATGGCCTGCGATACCGATGGGGTGGATGGCGCGGCCGAAGTGGCGGGCGCCTATGCTGCGCCCGATACTTTGGCAACGGCCGCCGCCTTGGGCATCGATGCGGCCGCGGCCTTGGCCCGAAACGATGCCCATGGGTTTTTCGGGGCAATCCATCGGCAAGTGATCACGGGGCCGACCATGACCAATGTCAACGATTTTCGGGCCTTTCTGATTTATCCTCCGGCGGCCTGATCCCCGCCCCCGATCCCCGCCCCCGATCCCTGTGGCAGGTGGCTTGTGATTTCGGTGCAGACGGCTCTAGATAGAGGCAACCCAAGCGCGGAGGTTCCATGAGCGTTTTCGTCCAGAACATCGAACACGGTCTGATCGGGGATGCGCTTGGTACGCGCTTTCAGGGCGGATTGCGGCTGGCCGATGGCCGCGTGCAGGCCATGGGGCCCGAGGCGCGGCCCCTGCCGGGGGATCAGATCATCGATGCGCGGGGCTGTGTGGTCACGCCGGGGCTGGTGAACACCCACCACCACCTGTTTCAATCGGTGATGAAGGCCGTGCCCGAGGGGATCAACGCGGGTTTGGACATCTGGCTGCAAAAGGTGCCCTATGCGTTTTGGCCCTATCTGGACGAAGAAACCCTGCGGATTTCGGCGCGGATCGGTCTGGTGGAACTGATCCTGACCGGGGCGACCACGGTTGCCGATCACCACTACACCTTTTCGCCGACCTATGACTATGACCCGGCGCAGGTGCTGTTTGAAGAAGCCGCCCGCTGGGGGGTGCGTTTTGTGCTTGCGCGCGGGGGCAACACCAAGGGACGGTCTTATTTCGACGATCCGACCATTCCGCCCAGCTTTACCGAGACCCTGCCGCAAATGCTGGATCAGGTCGCCAAGACGGCGGCGCGGTGGCACGATCCGTCGCCCCTTTCCATGCGACGGGTGGCCGTTGCGCCGACCACGCCTGTCTTTAACCTTGATCCGCATGAATTGATCCCGGTGGCCGAGGCGGCGCGGTCGCTGGGCCTGCGCATCCATTCGCACCTTAGCGAAAACACCACCTATCTGGATTTTGTGCAAAAGGCTTCGGGTCAAAGACCGTTGCGCTGGCTGATGGATCAGGGCTGGACGGGCCCCGATGTCTGGTATGCGCATCTGGTGGAAATCGACGCTTGGGAAATCGCGCATCTGGCTGAAACCGGCACGGCGATGGCGCATTGCGTGCAGGCCAATGCGCGTCTGGGTTCGGGCATCGCGCCCGCCGATCATCTGCATGCGGCCGGGGGCGTGGTGTCGATTGGCGTCGATGGGGCGGGTGCCAACGAGGCGGCCGATATGGGGGCCGCGATGTATGCGACCTTTGCCACCCACCGCGCGACCAAGGGGGCGGCAGCGACCAAGGCGGAAACGGTGCTGCATTGGGCCAGCGCTGGCGGCGCGCGCGCGCTGGGCTTTGAGGGGTTGGGCATTCTTGCGGTTGGGGCCCCGGCCGATGTGGCCGTGTTTGACATCTCTCACCCGCGCAACATGGGCCTGCACGATGCGGCCTTGGCCCCAATGATCACCGGGGCCTGCGTGGCGAAACATTCCTTTGTCGGGGGGCGGGCCGTCGTGTCGGATGGCAAGATTCCGGGCTTGGATCTGGCCGAACTGGCCGATGACGCCCGGCGCGTGACCCACCGCATGAAGACGCTGCGGGCCGAGGCGGTTGACCGGGTGCACAGGTCTTCCCCCTGATCACCGCCCGGGGGGGTGCCCCCGGGGGCGCGTCACGGGGCTATCTGCCTTTCCACACCGGGTCGCGCTTTTCGGCAAAGGCGCGCGCCCCCTCTTTCTGATCGTCCGAGCGGTACAGCTTTTCCACGGTTGCAAGCTGGCTTTTGGTGATCCGGTTCAGCGCGTCCTGAAACTTCATGTCCTCGGCCTCGCGCACGATTTCCTTAATGGCCGCGTACACCAGCGGCGGCCCCGAGGCGATCAGATCGGCCATCTTGCGCGCCTCGGTCATCAGATCGGCGGCGGGGTGAATCTGGTTGATCAGCCCCCAACCGGCGGCCTCTTTGGCGTCGATCCAGCGCCCGGTCAACAGCATCTCCATCGCGATGTGATAGGGGATGCGCTTGGGCAATTTGATGCTGGCGGCATCTGCCACGGTGCCAGACCGGATTTCGGGCAGGGCAAAGGTGGCATGGTCGGCGGCCAGAATGATATCGGCCGACAAGGCCAGTTCCAGCCCGCCGCCGCAACAGATGCCATTGACGGCCGCGATGACCGGTTTGTTCAGGCCGCGCAATTCCTGCAACCCGCCAAAACCGCCCACACCATAATCGCCATCCACCGCATCCCCTGCGGCGGCGGCTTTCAGATCCCAGCCGGGGCAAAAGAATTTGTCGCCCGCCGCCGTCAGCAGCGCCACCCGCAAATCGGGATCATCGCGAAATTCGGTAAAGACCTGTCCCATGATCCGGCTGGTGGCAAGATCGATGGCATTGGCCTTGGGTCGGTCCAGAACGACCTCGAACACATGGCCACGGCGCGCGGTGCGGATGGGGGTGTCAGTCGTCAAGGGGGGCTCCGTTCGTGATCAGGGCATCCGCCGCGACGGCGCGCGTCGGGCAGCAAAGCAGGGGATTGATTTCAACCTCGGTCGGGTGGTGGGCGGCCACATAGGTCTGAACCGCCATGACCGCATCAAGGATCGCCCCCAGATCGGCGGCGGGTTTGCCGCGATACCCGGTGATCAGGGGCCATAGCCGCAAAGACCGCAGCGCGGCCATAACCTCATCGCGCCCCGCGGGCACCAAGAGCGAGACACGGTCTTGCAGGATTTCGGTCAGCACCCCCCCGGCGGCCAAGGTCAGCACATAGCCATGGGCAGGGTCAAGGACGACGCCCACCAGCAGCTCGGCCACCGCATCGGGGATCATTTCCTCGACCAGAAACTGGGATGCTGGCATGGACTGGGCGGCACTGGCGACGGCCTGATCTGACATCAGGTTCAGGCGCACGGCCCCCGCCTCGGTCTTGTGCGCGATGCCTTCTCCCTTGAGCGCGATAGGAAAGCCGATCTGGGCCGCCATCACAGCGGCCGCAGCGGGCGAGGGCGCGGAAGCCGCGCGCGGCACCGCCACGCCAAAGCGCGCCAAAGTCGCCTTCGACTGGGCCTCGGTCATGCAGGTGGCCGTTGGGTTCGGCCGGGGCAAAAGCAGGGGAAGGGGGTCCGGTTGCCCGCGACCCAGCCAAGCCGCCGCAGCCATCGCCGTCATCGCCTCATCGATTCCGGCAAAGGCGACGATCCCGCGCGCCATCAATCTGTGCGCCGTGGCTTCGGGCAGGTTTTCCTTGAGCGTGCTGAGAATGGCCAAGGGGCGCCCCGTGCGGGTTTGGGTGCGGGCCACGGCCTCGATCACCGGCTCCCACGCGGCGGCGTCGCACCGGTCGGCCCGGGGGAAATCCAGCACCACGCAGCCCATCGCCAGATCGCCCTGCATCATGGCGGTAAAGGTCTCGGCCATGGCGTCGACATTGCCCCAGATATAGGTGTGGTAATCCAACGGGTTGGCCAGCGCCACCCGGGGCCCCAAGGCCGCCCGCAACGCGGTTTCCTGACCGATGTCCAAAGCGGGAAAGGTCAGATCATGGCCCAACGCGCTGTCGGCCATCAGGCTGGCCTCGCCCCCGGAACACGACAGCGAAGCGATCCGGTTTGACGGCAGCGGCCCCGAGACGTGCAAGAGTTTCAGCGTTTCCAGCAGCGCGGGCAAAGAGGCAACCTGCGCAATTCCCAATCGCCGCAACAGCGCACGCGCCCCGGCATCGCTGCCCGCGACCGAGGCGGTGTGCGAAATCGTGGCCGTCTGCGCCTGATCTGACCGCCCGACCTTGATCGCGACGATCGGTTTGCCCTTGGCCCGCGCAGCGGCGGCCATCGCCTCAAACGCGCGCAAATCGCCCACGCCTTCCAGATACAGGCCGATGGCGGTCACACGGTCATCTTGCAGCAGGGCCTGCACGATGGTCGGAATGGGCGTTTGGGCCTGATTGCCCGCCGTGACCACATAGGCCACGGGCAGGCCCCGGTCTTGCATGGTCAGATTGATGGCGATGTTCGACGATTGGGTGACCAAGGCCACCCCCCGCGCCACATTGGCGCCGCCATGCTGGTCAGGCCACAAGGCGGCCCCGTCAAGGTAGTTCACAAAGCCATAACAGTTGGGGCCAAGGATCGGCATCGCGCCCGCCGCCTGCAACAGGGCCGCTTGCAGGCTTGCCCCATCGCCCGTTTCGGCCTGCGCCTCTTGAAAACCCGAGGCGAAACAGACCGCGCCGCCCGCCCCGATCCGGGCCAATTCCGCCGCGGCCCCGATGGTGTGGTCGCGGTTGATGCCGATAAAGGCCGCATCCGGTGCCGCCGGCAGGTCTGCGATCTGGGAATAGGCCCTTTGGCCCGCGACCGTTGCCTTGGTTGGATGAACGGGCCAGATCTTGCCCGCAAAGCCCATCTTCTGGCATTGCTCGATCACATTGGCGCACCACACCCCGCCGCCGATCACGGCGATAGAGCGGGGGCGGAACAGGCGATCCAGCCCCTTTGCCAAGCCGCCCGGCATCATGCGCCCAGCGGCCGGAACAGATCCCGGCTGATGATGTGGCGCTGAATCTCCGACGTGCCGTCCCAGATCCGTTCGACCCGGGCATCGCGCCAGAACCGTTCGATCGGGAAATCGCTCATCAGGCCCATGCCACCAAAGATCTGAAGCGTCCTGTCTGTCACCCGCGCCAGCATCTCCGAGGCATAAAGCTTGGCCGAGGCGATTTCGCGGTTGGCGGGCAATCCCTGATCCAGCCGCCATGCCGCCGACAAGGTCAGCAGATCGGCGGCATCGATTTCGGTGATCATATCGGCGATCTGAAAGCTGATGCCCTGAAACTTGGCGATGGCTTGCCCGAATTGCTTGCGCTCGGCCGCGTAAGACAGGGCATGGTCAAAACACCGACGCGCCCGGCCAACGCAAAAGGCCGCGACGGTCAGGCGGGTGGCGTAAAGCCATTCGTTCATCACCTCAAAACCCCCATCGACACGCCCCAGAACCTGCGCATCGGGCAGGCGGCAATTGTCGAAATCAAGGATGTAATTCTTGTAGCCGCGATGGCTGACCGATTGATAGCCTTCGCGCACCACAAACCCCGGTGTGCCGCGATCGACCAAAAAGGTCGTGATGCGCTTTTTGGGGCCCTTTTCGGTGTCATCAACGCCCGTGGCGATAAAGACGATAAAGAAATCCGCATGTTCAGCGCCCGAGATGAAATGCTTTGATCCGTTCACCACCCAATCGCCGCCCTGCCGTGTTGCCGTGCATTTCATGCCGCGCACGTCTGATCCGGCGTCGGGTTCGGTCATGGCCAGCGCGTCCATCTTTTCGCCCCGCACCGCTGGCAACAGGTATCGCGCGCGTTGTTCGGCATTGCAGGCCATCAGGATGTTTTGCGGACGCCCAAAGAAATGCGTCAACGCCATGGAGCCGCGGCCCAACTCGCGCTCAACCAGCGTGAAATCGACATGGCTTAGCCCGGCGCCGCCCACCTCGGCCGGAAAGTTGCAGGCGTAAAAGCCCAGATCGATCACCTTGCGCTTGATCTCTTGGCCCAGCTCCTTTGGAACTTGCCCGGTTCTTTCGACCATGGCCTCGTGCGGGTAGATCTCGTTTTCGACAAAGCTTCGCACCGTCGAGACGATCATCTCTTGTTCGTCAGTCAGCCCGAATTGCATCGAATTCCCCCCCGTTTTTCGGAAATACTACCCCACGCTTTGGCCCTTCACCTTTCATTTGCGACAAAACCTGCTGGAAATGGTGGCAAATGGGTCTGATTGCGGCGGAATGGGGCGTCAATCGGGGTTTGGGGCAAGTCCGCGGATCAACAGATCGACATGCTGGGCCAAGGCCGTTTCGGGGGTCACAAAGCCCGAGGTGGTAAAAAAACCGCCCCACAGCGCCAGCATCATCGCGGGTGCCATGATCAATCGGGGATCATAGGTCAAAGC
>JALQUQ010000250.1 GCA_023263735.1 Paracoccaceae bacterium
CAGATTTTCGGCGGCGCTTTCGATGGCCGCGCGGGCAACGGCGGGTTCGTTCAGCGTGGCCGTATCGCGCCCGACGATCATCGAGACGGCATAGCGCCCCTTTTCAAGCGACTGGCGCAGGCCGATGGCCACCTGACGCACATGGTCGACCAGCGATTTCTGGGCGATCAGGATCGCCCCCACGATCACCTCGATCACTCCATAATCCAGAAGGGTCCGCAAGAGGGCCCCCAGAACACCGGCCCCGATCACCAACAGGCACAGCGCGATCACACCCTTGGCGCGCTTGTGGCGGCCCCGGTTCATCCGCTTGTCCAGCGCATCAATCGCGCGACCCATCAGCACGGCGGGATGCGGATAACGATCCCACAGCCATTTCGGCTCGCCCAAGAGGGCATCCAGAACCATGGCCAGAACGACGATCATGACCGCAAAGCCTCTTGCAAACGGGACCAATCGGCGGGCTGGCCGGGAAGGCCCAGACGCAGCCAGCGGGAGGAATAGGGGAAAATCCGGCTCCAGATCTGGCGCTTGGCCAGACGGGTCTGCCATTCGGCAGCATCGCCGACATCGTACAGGCGAAAGAGATCGGTGCCGCCCACGACACCCGCGCCGACTTGGGTCAACAGATCATCCAGCCGCCGCGCATCGATGGCCAGACGGTGGCGCGTTGCCGTTGTCCAATCGTGGTCTTGCAGCGCGCGGGTCGCAATCGTCAGCGCAGGCCCCGACACGGGCCATGGCCCCATCATCTGCCGCAGCCGCGCAATTAGCGCCGGGTCGCCCATGGCAAAGCCCAGCCGCAGCCCGGCCAACCCCCAGAATTTGCCAAATCCTTTCAACACGATCACGCCTGGCCGCGTCGCATGGGTGATCAGGCTGGCCCCGGGCGTTACATCGCAAAAGCTTTCGTCGATCACACTCAGCCGGGTCGTCGGGGCGGCAAACATCCGCCCGTCGGGATTGTTCGGATGGACGACCACCGCCGCATCTGGGGCTTCGTCCGAAAGAGCCCAGCCCTCGGCCAGAAAGGCGCGGCCGTGTTCGTTATAGGTTGGCGTCTCGATCTTGACCCGGCCGGCAGGGGCCAGTGCCGGAATCCGCGCGATCAGGGCCGAAGCCCCGGGTGCCGCCAGCACATCCGCGCCCTCTGGCACGTTCCAGAACGCCCGCGCCGCATCATTCAGCGCCGTTTGCGCGCCCAGATCGGGCAGGCGCATCCAATCCTGAGGGGGTATCTCTGGCACCGGATAGGGAACCGGGTTGATCCCGGTGGACAGGTCGATCCAATCGCTGGCCGCCCCGCCAAACGTGGCACGCGCCGCGTCGATGCCGCCACCGTGATCTGCTGGTTCGTGATTTGACTGCACGCGACTCACCCCTTGCCCGTGACACGACTTCAAAGCCGAAATGACATCGGCAATCAACGCGGCATCAGCCTTGCACCGCCTGTTCGTGATCTGGGGGCGACACAATCTTTGAAAATCCACCCCATCGCCGAAAATCGACACAACGTTCACAAAGCCTTCTTGCTTTTGCGGTCAAGTGGGGCAGACTGGGATTCAGCGGTAAGGGGTCTGAAATGCTTGAATTTTTGCCGAAAGATATCGAAGAGGGGCTGATTGCCGGAACCCGCCGCGATCAAAAGCGGCGGTCGCGGTTGCGCGTTCAGGTTGGCGAAGCCGTGTTTCCGATCCTGCGTCTTTGGGAGGATGGGCTTGCGCTTGATGCCGAATTCGCCCCGCAATTGCGCGGCTTTGTCGATGTTTACGATGGCGCGAACCATATCCTTCAGGCCCTGATCGTGACCTCGACACTGGAAAACGGGCAGGTCATCTGCGAATTCAAACGCTCGACCCCGGTGATGGAAACCCCGCCGCGTGATTTCATTCAGGATGAGGATGCCCCGGTCGGCTATCTGCCGCGCAACTGATCAAGGCCTGATCTCAACCAGGGTTTCGGGCCCGGTCACTTGCCAAATTTCGCGGATTTCGGCGTTTGAGACCGCGATGCACCCTGCCGTCCAATCGGTTTTCAAAACCACGGACTCGGGCAAGGTATTCGGCTGGCCGTGGATCATGATATCGCCGCCCGGTGACACGCCCGCCGCCTTGGCCCGCGCGCGGTGCTGGCTTTGCGGATAATCCAGCCCAAGGCTTAAGTGATAGGCCGATTGGTCATTGCGACGGTTGATCCGAAAGATCCCTTCGGGCGTGCGGCCATCGCCCTGTTCGAACTTGTCCCCCTCAGGCGAAAACCCAAGGGCAATGCGATAGGCCCGCACCTCTGTGCCATCTTGCCAAAGGGTCATCCGCCGGGCGGATTTTTCCACGACAATGCGGTCCACCATCCCCGCAATCGGCCGAACGGACGGCGTCGGCGCGGGTCGCAGATACAGAAACGCTGCCGCCAGCAAAGCCAACGGCAGAAGGGTCGCAAAGATCGCGGCCAGACGTTTCATCGACCGGCCTTATTGCAGATCGGCAAAAGCCGCCCTCAGCCGTTCTGCCGCCTGTTCGACCACGGCGCGCGGTGTGGCAAAGTTGAACCGCAGATAGCTTTCGCCGCCCAGACCAAAGCTTTCGCCATGGTTTGCGGCAATCCCCGCTTGTTGCTCCACCCGGTTCAGGATTTCGGCTTTGGTCATGCCGGTGCCCGCGAAATCGACCCAGCCCAGATAGGTTGCCTGCAGGGGCATCGACCGCACGCCCGGAATGGTGGCAATCGCGGCATCCAGCACGCGCCGATTGCCATCGAGATAGGCGCAGCAGGCATCCACCCACTCTGCCCCTTCGGGGGAATAGGCGGCGGTGGTCATGTGCATCCCGAAACTGTTCGGCGAAATGCCCAAGGCCATCATCCGCGCGGCAAAGGGCCCCCGCAGCTTTTCGTCCAGAATGATCACATTGCCGGTGTGGCTGCCTGCGATGTTAAAGGTCTTGGTCGCCGCCGTCATCATGATCAAGCGATCGGTGATTTCGGGGGCAGCCAGCGGCATCGGAATATGCGACTGCCCCGGCATCAAAAGGTCATGGTGGATTTCGTCCGAAACCAGAATCAGATCGTGCTTTTGGCAAAACGCGGCCGTCGCCTGCAATTCTTCGGCCGTCCAGACCCGCCCGCCGGGGTTGTGCGGCGAACAGAGGATCAGCATCTTTTCCCGGCCCGTCAGCAGAGTTTCCCAGTGGTCGAAATCCATCTGGTACATCCCGTCCACCAAGGCCAGCGGGCATTCGGTCACCGTTCGTCCGGCTGCTTTGATCACGCGCGCAAAGGCGTGATAGACCGGCGTCATCAAGACCACCGCGTCGCCGGGCGCTGTATAGGCATCCACCACCAGCGAGGTGCCGTTCACCAGCCCATGCGTGGTAAAAATCGCCTTTTCCGGCACCGTCCAGCCATGGCGCGTTTGCATCCACCACTGGATCGCCGCCAGATAGGCGCTGTCGTCGCCAAAATATCCATAGACCCCATGGTTGACCATCGCCTCAACCGCGCGCTGAACGCAGGCCGGGGGGCGGAAATCCATATCGGCCACCCACATCGCCAAGCCCCGGTCGGCCGGCACGCCGAACATCTTTTCCATCATGTCCCATTTCACGGAATGGGTTCCAAAGCGGTTGATCAGTTCGTCAAAGTTCATCCGAGGTCCTGGCGTAGAGTGGGGTAAGAAGAGATAATTCTGTGTTTGGTAGCATAGGCGGAACCGGGTTCCAATTCATCTATTGTATGGGGAACAATGATCCGATTTTTGGCCTATGTGTGGAAAGTTATCCTGCATTATCGGAGCTCTTGCGCCAAGGCGGGGTGCACCGTAAATCAAGCCTATGTTACGCCCCATCCTGATCCATCCCGACCCGCGCCTCAAGAAGGTTTGTGACCCCGTGACCGAGTTCACGGCAGATTTGCGCCGCTTGGCCGATGACATGCTGGAAACCATGTACGATGCCCCCGGCATCGGACTGGCCGCGCCGCAGATTGCCGTGACCAAACGCATGATTGTCATGGATTGCATCAAGGAGGGCACCCCCGAGCCGATGGTTCTGATCAACCCGGTGATCTCGTGGTCGTCCGAGGATGTGTCGACCTATGAAGAAGGGTGCCTGTCGATCCCCGAGCAATATGCCGAGGTGAACCGACCCGCCGAGGTGCGCGTCACTTGGCTGGATGTCGATGGCAAGGCGCATGAACAGCAGTTTTCGGGCCTTTGGGCCACCTGCGTGCAGCATGAAATCGATCACCTGAACGGCAAATTGTTCATCGATTATCTGGGCCCGCTGAAACGCCAGATGATCACGCGCAAGATGGAAAAGCTGAAACGCGAACGGGCGCGCCATCCCTGATGACAGTTCTTTCCGTGTTGCGGTGGCCGGATGCGCGGCTGCGGTTGGTTTCGGCCGAAGTCGAGGGGATCACCCCCGCCATCCGTGAGCTGGCCGAAGATATGCTGGAAACCATGTACGCCGCCAAGGGCC
>JALQUQ010000251.1 GCA_023263735.1 Paracoccaceae bacterium
TCCGGCAGATTTTGCGACGGAACATCCCCCGTGAAACGTGTTTGTTGCAAGGTCGCGCAAGACTGTGACCGATCCGGAAGGTCAGGACGCAGATGATGATGACTCGCCGCCACGCGATGATCTTGGGGCTCAGCACAGCTTTGCTGGGGAGTTTGGGGCGATTTGTGGCCGCGCAGTCGCTGTCTGGGCTGCCACCCAATATGAAGTTCGATGCCAATGGGTTCAAAACCCTAAGCACCGAGGTGATCACCAAATCCGGGGCCGTAAAGGTTACCTACAGATTCTGGCAAGCCATTCCCTATGTCACCCGGCCCGTGGATCTGGCGTACCAATCGCTCAACATTTCGGTTCCCGTTGAAATAGACGGCAAGCCTGTGGATGCCAGCCAAGCGCCCGTCTTATTCGTGATTCCCGTCGGGGGCTATATGCCCGCATCGGTGGCCAATGCGGCGGAAATTGACGGGGCGAAAGAGCCGATCGGGCCAATTCCGGGTATGCCGCAGGCAGAAAATGCGCCGCTATTGGCCACGCAATCGGGCAGCGCCATGCAGGTGGATCGGGGTCAGCGGGTTTCGAATGCCAAACTTGGTCTGGCGCAGGGGCTGGTCATTGTCGAATGCGGTGCGCGGGGTCGAACCCTGGTCGATGCGGCGGGCAGCTATTACGGCACCGCCCCGGCGGCGATTGTCGATCTGAAGGCGGCGATCCGTTGGCTCAAGGCCAATCGTGACGACGTGCCGGGGAATATGGATCAGATCATCACCTCGGGCACTTCGGCCGGGGGCGCCCTGTCGGCCTTGGTCGGGGCAACAGGCGAAAGCCCGGAATACGAACCCTGGCTTGCCGAAATCGGCGCCGTCGCAGGCAGTGACGCGGTCTTTGCCGTTGGATCATGGTGCCCGATCACCGATCTGGCAAATGCCGATGCCGCCTATGAATGGAATTGGGGTGAAAACCCGTTGGAAACGGGCGGAAAGGTTGATGCCGCCTTGTCGTCAGACCTTGCCCAACAGTTTGCCGCGTATCAGGCCCGGTTGAACTTGGAGGGCGATGACGGATATGGCCCGCTGACCGCCGAGACCTTGGGCCCCTATCTGGTTGCCAGATACCTGAAGGACGAGGCCTCCACCCATCTTGCCGCCCTGTCTGATGCTGACCGTGCTGAATATCTGGCCTCGCATCCGGCCATTCAATGGAAAGACGGCCAAGCCGCCTTTGATTGGACCGATTTCAAACGACACGTCGGAGCGCGCAAGAAAACCCTGCCCGCGTTTGACGCGTTTGATCTTTCAACCGGGGAAAACAACCTTTTTGGCGCGGGCAAGGTTCAGGCCCGTCACTTTACGAACTGGGCCCTGCGCCACGCAAGCCAAGACGCCACGGCCGAACTTGACGCCGATCTGCCAAAGCTTGTGCATCTGATGACTCCGATGCCCTATCTGGCCACGGCAAACCCGGGCCGGGCGCGAAACTGGTGGCTGCGTGTGGGCGCGAATGACACCGATACCTCACTTTCGGTGGTTGCAAATCTGGCCGCGATGGCGGGATCAAAAGGCGATCTGGTCAACACCCGCTATTATTGGGATCAGGGCCATGGCGCCAATATCGACGCCGATGCCTTTTTTGCGTGGATTTCAACCATCACCGGCTACGTGCCCGAGTGATTTAACCCCGCTCCGACACCAACCAAAAGGCGCAGTCTGCCGGGCTATGCCGGTTTCGCCGGGCCCTGCCCAAGACGCGACAGTGCGCCGCACCGCAGCATCGCAGGAAAGCTGCATCGCCCATGTCCATTTTGATGCAAGTCAAAGTACGCTTGGGGCGCAGAGTGCAAAAGACACGAACAACAGTTTGAAGCGAATCCCTGAACATGTCCGAAAACAGCCAGCCTGAAAGCCTTTACGCTGCGCGAGAGCCGATCTTTCCCCGTCGCGTCTATGGCACCTTTCGCACTCTAAAGTGGTGGATCATGGCGATTACGCTGGGGATCTATTACCTCACGCCTTGGATCAGATGGGATCGCGGACCAAACTTGCCGGATCAGGCCGTTCTGGTTGATCTGGCGCATCGCCGGTTCTTCTTTTTCATGATCGAAATCTGGCCGCATGAATTCTATTTCGTTGCCGGTCTTTTGATCATGGCGGGCTTGGGACTGTTTCTGTTCACCTCGGCGGCGGGGCGGGTCTGGTGCGGATACGCCTGCCCGCAAACCGTATGGACCGATTTGTTCATTCTGGTGGAACGCTGGATCGAAGGGGACCGAAACGCCCGAATTCGCCTGCACCGTCAGAATTGGAATGGCGAAAAGATCCGCAAACGCCTGATCAAATGGACAACATGGTTCCTGATCGGATTGGCAACCGGCGGGGCCTGGATTTTCTATTTCACCGACGCCCCGACCCTTTTGCACGATCTGATGACGCTGAACGCGAATCCGATCGCCTATACCACCATGTTCATCCTGACGGCCACGACCTTTGCCTTTGGTGGGTTTGCCCGCGAACAGATGTGCATCTATGCCTGCCCATGGCCGCGCATTCAGGCCGCCATGATGGACGAGGATACGATCACCATCGGCTATCGTGACTGGCGGGGCGAACCGCGCGGTAAACAAGGCGGCACCACCGACGAAGGCGTCGCGCATGGCGATTGCATCGACTGCAAGGCCTGCGTCAACGTGTGCCCGATGGGGATCGACATTCGCAACGGCCAGCAACTTGCCTGCATCACCTGCGGCCTGTGCATCGACGCCTGCAACGACATCATGGACAAGATCGGCAAGCCGCATGGTCTGATTGGTTACCTTGCGCTGACGGATGAGACGCTGGAGCGCCAGAACCTGCCGCCGAAACCGGTGATCAAACACATCCTGCGCCCGCGGACCATTCTTTACACCACGCTGTGGTCGGCCATCGGCATCGGGCTGGTCGTTGCGCTGTTCCTGCGTACGGAAATCGATGTGAACGTGACCCCGGTCCGCAACCCGACCTTTGTCACGCTTTCAGACGGGTCGATCCGCAACTCGTATGATTTGCGACTGCGCAACAAACATGGCGAAGATCGGTATTTCCATATTTCGTTGTCCTCGGATCAGGTTCTGCGCATCATGATCGAAGGCACAGACGAATTGCGCGTGCTGGTCCCGGCCAACGAAACTTTGGATCAGCGGGTCCATGTTGTGGCCGCTGCCGGGTCGGACGCTGCAACCTCTGACCGAACCGACCTGCGCCTGTGGATCGAAGACCTGGGTGGAACCGACCGCGTTTCAAAAGACACGATCTTTAATGGAAAGGCCCAATAAATGCGACAAGTCACCGGGCGGCATGTGTTGTTCATCACGGTCAGCGCGTTCAGCGTGATCATCGCGGTCAATGTGGCGATGGCCTATTTCGCCGTCTCCACCTTTCCGGGGCTTGAGGTCGATAACTCCTATGTCGCAAGCCAGACCTTTGATAAGCGCCGGGATGCGCAGGTGGCCTTGGGCTGGACCACGGCCGTGGATTACGATCAGGCCAATGCGCGTCTGGTCCTGAAAGTGACCGATGAGGCGGGGGCCCCCGCGCCGTTGCAGGACATGCAGGTCCTGATCGGGCGCTCGACCGAGGCGCGCGATGACCAGACCTTGGCACCCCGGTTTGCGGGCGGCGAATGGGAAAGCTTTGTGCCGTTGGAGCGTGGAAAATGGATGCTGAAAGTCACCGGCGTGGCCAAGGACGGCACCGCCTATGAACAGCGCATCGATCTGTTGATCCGGGGGTAATCATGACGCTTGCCGCCGATCCGGGACAAGATTTCTCCTCGGGCGTTTCGGCATGCCCTGCCTGTGTGGCAACCCCCGCCGCAATGGATGCCGCCGCCCGCGCCAAGGAGGAGGCGGGCGCGCGGCTGATCCTGTCTTTGCCCCAAGCGCATTGCGCGGCCTGCATTCGCACCGTCGAGGATGCCATGATGCAGGTGCCCGGGGTGCGTTCGGCCCGCGTGAACCTGACGCTCAAGCGTGTCAGCGTGGCGGCCGACACCTCGGTCGCGGCAGATGCCTTGATCGCGGCGGCAGGCAAGGTTGGCTATGCGGCGCATGAAATGGACCCGGGCCTGCTGTCGGCCACGGAAACCGACCGTCAGGGCCGGGATCTGTTGATGCGGCTTGGCGTGGCCTTCTTTTCCATGATGAATGTCATGCTGCTGTCGGTCGCCGTCTGGTCGGGGGCCGACGGTGTGACGCGCGATCTGTTCCATTGGATTTCGGGGGCAATCGCCCTTCCGACCGTCGTGTTTTCCGGGCAACCCTTCTTTCGCAGTGCTTATGCCAGCCTGCGGGCTGGCCGGTTGGGGATGGATGTGCCGATCAGTCTGGCATTGATCCTTGCGTCATCGATCAGCGTTTTCGAGACATGGAATTCCGGGCATCACGCCTATTTCGATGCGGCCGTCATGCTGACCTTTTTCCTTTTGGCGGGGCGGTATCT
>JALQUQ010000252.1 GCA_023263735.1 Paracoccaceae bacterium
TTTCCCACTTGGCCAGCCATTCGGGTTCACGCTGCGGCAGGCCTGCGCGCATCGGAAAATCGGTTTCGGGCAGAAAGACGGTGTTGCGGTAATCGGGGCCAGCGGTTTCGGGCGTATCGGCGCACATGGCTTTATCCTTGGATCAAGTATCGGATGGATGCGGGCGGGCGCTCAATCTTTGGCAGCCATCCCGCGCAAAAGCTCCCCGGTCGCTCTGACAGGTCGTCAGAACGCCGGGCCACTAATTCGCGCTATGATCGGGATCATCCACATGGCCCGCCTTATACGCGGCAGTTGCTCGCGGGTCCAGATCACCGCTTGCTTTTGCCGCACCCTTGGCGCAAGCGTTTCGCATGCCTTTGTCTATTGCCGTAATCGGGGCCGGTGTTGGCGGCCTGTCCTTTTCCGTACTGGCCCATGATCACGGCCATCGCGTCACGCTTTTCGAGCGGTTTGTCACGCCGAAACCCGTGGGGTCAGGTCTGGTTATTCAGCCTGTCGGGCAGGCGGTCTTGGATCAGATGGGCGCGAGCGATGCCGCGCGCGCCTTGGGCCAGCCCATCACCCATATGTACGGTCATTGCGCGCGAACGGGGCGAGAGGTCTTGAACGTCGCCTATCGCGGCGGCCAGCCCGGTCTGGCCCTGCATCGATCCGCGTTGTTTCACGTCCTTTGGGAACGGCTGCTGGCCCGCAAGATCGCGCTGAAAACGGGTGTGACCATCCAATCTTTTGCCGATGGGTTCTTGACGGATAAAAAGGGTGTGCGGTTTGGTCCCTTTGATCTGGTCGTGGATTGCAGCGGCGCGGGGTCAGCCCTGTCCCCCCTTCGGCCACGGGCGCTTTCTTATGGCGCGATTTGGGGCACGGTGCCGTGGGTTGATCATCCTGACCTGCGGATGGACCAGTTGCGGCAGAAATATCTGGGCGCGCGGCGGATGGCGGGGATTCTGCCCCTTGGCCTGATCCCCGGAAAATCTGGGCCGCAGGCGGCGGTGTTCTGGTCGATGTCGGGGGCGGATTTGGACCTTTGGCCGCAAAAGCGCATTGGCGATTGGAAACAAGAGGTCGCCGCGATCTGGCCCGAGATGGCCTCGATCCTGGAGCCGATCACCGCGACCGATCAGATGACGCCCGCCCGCTATGCTCATGGGACGTTGCGGCGGCCCTACCGCAACGGGATCGTCTTTCTGGGGGATGGGGCCCATCGCGCCAGCCCGCAATTGGGGCAAGGGGCGAATATGGCCCTGCTGGACAGCTTGGCCCTGATCAGCGCTCTGAACCGCCACGCCGATCTGACCGAGGCCCTGCCCGCCTATGCCGCCATGCGACGGTGGCATGTGCGGATTTATCAGGCGTTCAGCGCCGTCTTTACGCCCATGTATCAATCGCAAAGCCATACGCTTCCGCTGCTGCGCGACAGGGTCCTTGCCCCTATGGCCACGCTTCCCGGCGTAAGACATCTGCTGACGGCGCTGGTTTCGGGCGATATGATCCCCCCATTGGCCGGAGAGATTTTTCCACCGCGAAACGGAGCTTTGGAATGAAAGAGCCATCGATCAACGTGCTTGGAACACAGTTGCAAACCTGCTCGACCCAGCCGATGACCGGATTTTTCCGCAATGGCTGCTGCGACACAGGGCCGATGGATCAGGGCGTTCATACGGTATGCGCGGTGATGACGGCCGAATTTCTGGCCCTGTCAAAGTATCTGGGCAATGATCTGTCAACGCCGCGCCCCGAATACGGGTTTGCCGGGCTAAAGCCGGGCGATCGCTGGTGCCTGTGCGCCAGTCGGTTCTTGCAAGCCTATGACGAGGGGGCGGCGCCCTTTGTCAATCTGGCGGCCACCCATCGCCGCACGCTGGACGTCGTGCCTTTGGAGGTCTTGCAAAAGCATGCCCTGCCCGATCCTGCGGCATGACGCCCCGTTGCGATCCCGCCGGGCGGCCCTAGGCTGTGCGCCATGATCCCTCCGCGCTTTGACATCACCGCCGAACAGATCGACGCTCAGGTCGCCGAATTTTACGCCTGTGTGCGCCTTCACCCCGGTCTGGGCCCGATCTTTGCCCGCCATGTCAGCGATTGGCCCGAACATGAGGCCAAGATCGCGCGGTTCTGGCGCAATGCGATTCTGTTTGAACGCAGCTATGACGGAAACCCGATGCAGGCCCATCTGAACGCGGGCGATGTGCCGTCTTATATGTTTGACTCGTGGCTGGGGTTGTTCGACTCGGTTCTGAAACGGACGCTTCCGCCCGAAACCGCGGCGGCTTGGTCGGCGCTGGCCCATCGGATCGGGCGCGGGTTGCGCATGGGGATCGAAGATGCCGAAGCCCGGCGCGGTATCCCCCGGTTGCGGACAAACTGACCCCTTTTCATTCAGCCTATTCCGTTATAGGACAGCCCCCCGTAGCCGGGGTGCCCTTTGCGCCCCCGTTTTGCTACGCGGATCGGTCCCGTTTCAATGCGTCGTTCTCGGAGAGCCCCATGCAAGGCAGCGCCAACCTGAATTTGATGATCAAGGCCGCGCGCCGTGCCGCCCGCAGCTTGGTCAAAGACTTCCGCGAGGTCGAGAACCTTCAGGTGTCGACCAAAGGCCCCGGCGATTTCGTGACCAAGGCCGATCAAGAGGCCGAACGTTTGATCCGCGAAGAGCTGATGACCGCCCGCCCGACCTATGGGTGGCTGGGCGAAGAAACCGGTTCGACCGCAGGCGCAGACCCGACCCGCCGCTGGATCGTGGACCCGCTGGACGGAACCACCAACTTCTTGCACGGCATGCCGCATTGGGCCATTTCCATCGCCTTGGAACACAAGGGAGAAATCGTCTCGGCCGTCGTCTATGATGCTGCAAAGGACGAAATGTTCTGGGCCGAAAAAGGGTCGGGCGCTTGGCTGAACGACAGCCGCCGCATCCGCGTTTCGGGCCGCCGCCACATGATCGAAGGCGTCTTTGCCACGGGCGTGCCCTTTGCCGCCAAAAAGACCCTGCCCGCCACCCTTCAAGATCTTGCCCGCCTGATGCCCACCTGCGCCGGTGTGCGCCGTTGGGGGTCTGCCTCTCTCGATCTGGCCTATGTGGCCGCTGGCCGGTTTGACGGCTATTGGGAGCGGGAATTGAACCTGTGGGATTTCGCCGCCGGTCTGCTCTTGGTCAAGGAAGCTGGTGGCATGGTCGAAGGCCTGCGCGAAGGCACCGATGCCATGGAAAGCGGCGCGATGATCGCCGGGAACGAGGCGCTGTTTTCGACCTTTGCGAAAACGATTCGCGGCTGACCCCTGGGGTCACTCCTTCATACGATTTTACGCCTGGATCGCCACACCGCGTGGTCCGGGCGTTTTCATTCCGAATTAATCCCGGCGCGGCACTTTCGGAATGTGTGACCGGCCCAGCGTATAGGTCGCTTCGGGATGCGGTGGCTTGCCCAGATTGCGGCTCCAGTAATCGGGGCCGCCGCGCCGCAGCCACAGGATGCCCGTGACCACAAGCCCGGCCCCAAAGCCCCCCACATGCGCCCAATAGGCAACGCCATCCCCGCTGGAGGCCAGACTGAACCCGCTGGTCAGTTGCAGGCCGATCCAGACCAGCAAGACGATCCAGGCCGGGATGGTGAAGACCCTGAAAAAGATGATGAAAATGAACAGCACATCGATCTTGGCCTTGGGGTAAAGCAGCAGATACCCCCCCATCACACCCGCAATCGCCCCAGATGCGCCCACCATCGGCACCCCAGAGTTTTCATCCAGAACAATCTGGGCAAAGGCGGCCACCAATCCGCAAAGCAGATAAAAGCCGATAAAGCCCAAATGGCCCATCTCATCTTCGAGATTGTCGCCAAAAATGTACAGAAACAGCATGTTGCCCGCCAGATGCATCCAGCCGCCGTGCAAGAACATGTGGCTGATCAGCGTGCCATAGGCAAAGCCGCTTTCCAGATAGCGGGGCACCAACCCATAGGTGTAAAACAGGTTATAGATCGAATCCTCGGTTCCCATCGGGTAATAAGACAGGAATATGCCGACGTTCACCGCGATCAACAGCCAGGTGACAAAGGGTTTTCGCCCCGAAGGGTTATGATCGCGCAGGGGGAACATGGGGGCAGGCTTTCCGATCTGCCCGGTTCGGTCAAGGGGCCAAATGACGGACCCCTTTCATGGCTGGCCATTTCCGCGGCACCGGCTGCGCCCGGGCCGTGGCAACGCCATCCCAAGCCGCTCGATGCGGCGCGGGATGGCCCTCCCGGTTGCCCGGGGTTCAGGGGTTATTGATCGGCCAGATACTGGCGCAGGGTCTCGGCGGTGCCCTTGTCCCACAGGCGATTGAGCCATTGGGCAAAGGCAGTCTGAAACCGCGCATCCTGCCCCAGATCGCCATAAACCTCGGTCATCTCCAGCCAGGCTTGCGGGTTTGCCTTGGCCTTCTGCGACCGGGCTTTCAGGTCGTCCCAGTTCGGATCGTTC
>JALQUQ010000253.1 GCA_023263735.1 Paracoccaceae bacterium
CGACCTGGTCTTCGCGCTTCACCCCACCGCAGCTGTGGCAGGAACACCCACGGTTGCGGCTGTGGAAGTGATTGATGACCTCGAGCCCTTTGACCGTGGCCGCTATGCCGGCCCCGTCGGCTGGATTGGTGCAGACGGCGATGGCGCCGAGGGCGCCGCCCAAGGCGAGCGAGCCGGTGTCGCCCATGAAGACCGCGGCCGGGGGGGCGTTGTACCACAGAAAGCCCAGACCGCCGCCGACGAGGGCGGAGGAGAAGATCAGCAGTTCGCCCGTGCCCGGCACGAAATGGACGCCCAGATATTGGGTGTAATTGAAGTTGCCGACCACATAGGCGATGATGCCGAAGGCAGTGGCGGCGATGATCACCGGCATGATCGCAAGGCCGTCGAGGCCGTCGGTGAGGTTGACCGCATTGGCGGCCCCCACGATCACCACCATTCCGAAGGGGATGAAGAACCACCACAGGTTCAGAAGCGCATCCTTGAAGAAGGGAAAGGCGAGTTGGTTGGTGAGGGCGGCCGGGTGAAAGCTGGAGGCGGCAAAGCTGGCCAGAGCGGCGATGGCTAGGCCCAGCGAAAAGCGGACCCGGCCCGAGACGCCCTTGGTGTTCTGTTTCGTGACCTTGGCATAGTCATCGGCGAAACCGATCAGGCCGAAGGCCATGGTGACCAAGAGCACGATCCAGATATAGGGGTTGTCGAGGCGCGCCCAGAGCAGGGTCGAGACCAAGAGGGCGGACAGGATCAGGAGCCCGCCCATCGTGGGGGTGCCGGCCTTGGCGAAATGGGTTTGCGGGCCATCGTCGCGGATCGGCTGGCCCTTGCCCTGTTTGCGGCGCAGGATGTTGATCAGGGGACGGCCGAAGAAAAAGCCGAAGACCAGCGCGGTCATGAAGGCCCCACCCGCGCGGAAGGTGATGTAACGAAACAGGTTGAAGACATCCCCGCCCGTCGAAAACTCGGTCAACAGATACAGCATCTACTCAGTCCCTTCTTTTGCGATGGGGCCTTGGCCTAATTTTCGCAGCGCGTCAACGACGAGACTGACTTTTGAACCTTTGGAGCCTTTGACCAGCACGACATCTCCGGCGTCGATCAGGTGGCGGGCATGGGGGGCGAATTCGGCGGCCGTTTCGGCCCATTCGCCGCGCTGGCCGCGGGGCAAGGCCTTGTGGAGGGCGCGCATGCGGGGGCCGACGCAATGGATGACGGCGATGGCCTCGGCCCCCGGATGGTGGGCGATGGCGGCATGGAGGGCGGCCTCGGTCGGGCCCAGTTCCAGCATGTCGCCCAGAATGGCGATGCGACGACCGGCACCGACGCGGCCCACCCCGTTTTGCGGCTGGGCGGCGATCAGCACGTCAAGGCTGGCGGCCATGCTGGCGGGATTGGCGTTGAAGGCATCGTCGATCAACTGAAAGCTGGTCTCTTCGACCCGGTCGAGCAGGATCGTTTCGCGGGTGCCGCGCCCCGAGGGCGGTTGCCAGCGGCCGACGTCACAGGCGGCAAGGGTGGCATCGACGCCCAGAGCCTGGGCCACGGCCAGGGCGCCCAAGGCGTTCAGCGCGAAATGGCGGCCGGGGGTGGCGACCTTGAAGAGGAGCGGGCCGCCTGTGGTGGTGGCGCGGACCACGGTGGCCGCGTCAAGGATGCGGGCGTCGTTCAGGTGGTAATCGGCCTGTTCGGCGGCACCGAACAGAACGACCTTGGCCCCGGCGGCGATCGCCTTGGCCTGCAAGATCGGGGTGGTTGCGCTGTCGCCGTTCAGGACGGCGGTGCCGCCCGGTTCCAGCCCCTCGATGATGGCGGCCTTTTCGACGGCGATGTCTTCGACGCTGGCAAAGGCCTCGAGATGGGCGGGGGCGACGGTTGTGATCATCACCACATGCGGGCGGGCCATGCGGGCCAGCGGGGCGATTTCGCCGGGGTGGTTCATGCCGATTTCGATCACGGCGAAATCGGCCTCTTGCGGCATGCGGGCAAGGGTCAGGGGCACGCCCCAATGGTTGTTATAGCTGGCCTCGGCGGCATGGACCTTGCCCTGCCCCGACAGGATGGCGCGCAGCATCTCTTTGGTCGAGGTCTTGCCCACCGAACCGGTGACGGCCACGACCTTGGCCCCGGTGCGGGCGCGGGCGGCGATCCCCAGATGTTCCAGCGCGCCCAGCACATCGGGCACCATCAAGAGCGGCGCATCCGGGGCGACCCCGTCGGGCAGGCGGCTGACAAGTGCGGCGGCCGCGCCCTTTTCCAGCGCCTGGGCCACGAAGTCATGGCCGTCGCGGATGTCTTTGAGCGCGATGAACAGATCGCCCTTTTTCAGCGTGCGCGTGTCGATTGACACACCCGTGGCTTGCCAGTCGCAGGGGGTGGTGCCCCCGGTCGCCGCCACAGCCTCGGCGGAAGTCCACAATGACATCAGATCACCCCATCCAGAGCGGCCACCGCAAGGCTGGCCTGCTCGACATCGTCAAACGGATACACCTGACCCGCAATGGTTTGGCCGGTTTCATGGCCCTTGCCCGCGATCAAGAGCGCATCGCCGGGCTGAAGGGCATCGGCCGCGCGCAAGATCGCCTCGGCGCGGTCGCCCACCTCGATCGCGGCGGGACAGGCGGCCAGAATCGCGGCGCGAATGGTGGCGGCATCTTCGCTGCGCGGGTTGTCATCGGTCACATAGCACAGATCGGCATGGGCGGCGGCGGCGGCCCCCATCAACGGGCGCTTGGTCCGATCCCGGTCGCCGCCCGCGCCAAAGGCGATGATCAGGCGGCCCATCACATGGGGGCGAAGCGCCTTGAGCGCGGTTTCGATGGCGTCGGGGGTATGGGCGTAATCGACAAAGACGGCGGCGCCATTCTTGCGGGTGGCGGCCAGTTGCATCCGGCCCCGGACCCCCGTCAGACGGGGAAGGGCGTCGAACACATCTTCGGCCCGCGCCCCAGCCGCAAGGCACAGGCCCGCCGCCACGGCCACGTTTTCCGATTGGAACCCGCCGATCAGATTCAGGCGGGCCAGATGGGTCTTGCCGTTCCACGAAAAGCGCAAGTCTTGCCCGGTGGCATCATAGCGATGTGCGAGCAGGCGCAGGTCAGCCTCGGGGCCCGAGCCGACACCGATCACCGCATGGCCATGATCCGCCGCGATGGCGGCCATTTCGGGGCCCATCGCCCCATTGAGGTTGATCACCGCCGTGCCCTCGGGCGGCAAAAGGCGGGTGAACAATTGCGCCTTGGCCTGAAAATAGGCCTCCATCGTGTGATGGTAGTCAAGGTGATCCTGCGTCAGATTGGTGAAGCCCGCCGCCATCAGCCGCACGCCATCCAGACGGCGCTGATCCAGCCCGTGCGAAGAGGCCTCCATTGCGGCATGGGTCACGCCGGCTTGGGCGGCCTGCGCCAGCACCGATTGCAGGGTGATCGCATCGGGGGTGGTGTGGCTGGAGGGGGCGGTCCATGCGCCCTCGATCCCGGTGGTGCCAACGTTGATCGCCGCTTGGCCCAGCAATTCCCAGATCTGGCGCGCAAAGGTCGCGACCGAGGTTTTGCCATTGGTGCCGGTGACGGCCACCATGGTTGCGGGTTGCGCCCCGAACCACAGCGCGGCGGCGCGGGCCAAAGCCTCACGCGGGTCTTCGGTCACGATGACGGCGGCGCTGGCCCCCGACAGGGCAACATCGGCCAGCTCGGCCCCCTTGGCATCGGTCAGGATGGCGGCGGCCCCCGCCTCCAGAACCTGCGGGATAAAGGTCGCGCCATGCACCCTTGTGCCCGGCAAGGCCGCAAAAAGAAATCCGGGCCGCACGGCCCGGCTGTCCACGGCCAGCCCCGTGATGGTTGCGCCCTGCCCCGCTCTTGGGGTCAGGCCCAGATCTTCCAATGTCGCCCGACGTTCCATGGCCTATCCCTTAGTGTGCGTCGGCTGTTACCTCATTCAGCGCGGCAACTTCAACCGTCGGACGCAAACCCATCAGCGGGGCAATCCGGCGGATGATCTCGGCCGCGACGGGAACGGCGGTCCAGCCTGCGGTGCGGCGCGGTTCGGTGCCCGAGGTTTCGACCGGCTCGTCCAGCGTCACCAGCACCACATATTTCGGGTTCGATGCCGGGAAGACCGAGGCGAAGGTGTTGATCACCTTATCCTTGTAATATCCGCCGGTGCGACGCGGCTTGTCGGCCGTGCCGGTTTTGCCCGCCACCTCATAGCCCGGGACATCGCCCAAGGATGCGGTGCCGGTCGTCACCACGGCGCGCATCATCTTGATCGCCTCAAGCGCCACTTTTTCCGACAGGATGCGCGGGCCGGGGCGC
Organism: Paracoccaceae bacterium; assembly: GCA_023263735.1. Lineage (GTDB taxonomy): Bacteria > Pseudomonadota > Alphaproteobacteria > Rhodobacterales > Rhodobacteraceae > Pseudotabrizicola. The sequence goes on from JALQUQ010000253.1 coordinate 4,311, forward strand.
GGGCCGTCTTGTTTGACCAGCGTCGGTTCGACCTTGATTCCCCCGTTGGCGATTGACGCATAGGCCGTGGCCAGATGCAGGGGGCTGGCCGACATGCCGTGCCCATAAGAGGTGGTGATGGTCACGATGTCGGGCCATTTCGGCGGCAAC
>JALQUQ010000254.1 GCA_023263735.1 Paracoccaceae bacterium
CCCCCGCCCAAAGCATAGCCCGCGACGGCCGCGATGATCGGCTTGCGCCGCTGGGTGAATTGGTTCCATTCGGAAAACTTGTCGCTGCCCGCGACATCCTGAAAGGTCAGGGCCTGCATTTCCTTGATATCGGCCCCCGCCGCAAAGGCCTTTTCCGACCCGGTCAAGACCATGGCCCCAAGGCTGTCATCGGCGTCGGCCTCGGCGGTCACGGCGATCAGATCGCGCGCGACCTGAGCGTTCAGGGCGTTCAGCGCCTGCGGACGGTTCAGCCGGATCACCAGCACCCGGCCAATACGTTCGGTCAAAAGGGTTTCATAGGTCATGCCTTGCCCCCCGCGAGCATCTCGAAGATGGCCGAGAAATCGCGCCCGCCCTCGCCCGCTTGGGCCATCTGATCATAAAGCGCGGTTGCCGCCGCACCCAGCGGCGTGTTCGCCCCCGAACCGCCCGCCGCATCTTGGGAAAGCTTCAGGTCTTTCAGCATCAGGGCCGCCGCAAATCCGGGCTTGTAGCCATTGTTCGCGGGCGAGGTCGGCACCGGGCCGGGCACCGGGCAATAGGTGGTCAGGCTCCAGCATTGGCCCGAGGATTTCGACGCCACGTCAAACATCGCCTGCCGCGACAGGCCCAACTTATCGGCCAGACCAAAGGCTTCGGAAACCGCGATCATCGAAATGCCAAGGATCATGTTGTTGCAGATTTTGGCCGCCTGACCGGCCCCGTCGTCGCCGCAATGGGTCAGGTTCTTGCCCATCGCTTGCAGGATCGGCAGGGCGCGATCAAACGCAGGCGCAGCCCCCCCCGCCATAAAGGTCAGCGTGCCCGCCGCCGCCCCGCCAACGCCGCCGGAAACCGGGGCATCCAGCGACATCAGGCCCGCCTCGGCCGCCAATCCATGCGCCTTGCGGCAAGAGTCGATATCGACGGTCGAGCAATCGACGATCAGCGCGCCCTTGGCCATTGCGGGCACGACCTCACCCCAGACCGACAGCATGATCGGGCCCGAAGGCAGCATCGTCACCACCACATCGGCGCCTTGGGCCACTGCGGCTGCTGTATCGGTCAGCACGATGCCATGGGCCGCGGCCTGCTCTCGGGCGGCGGGCACGGTGTCAAAGCCCTGCACCGCAAATCCGGCCTTGACCAGATTGTGCGCCATCGGCCCGCCCATATTGCCCAAACCGATAAAGCCGACTGTCCGTATCATTTTGCGATCTCCTTTGACCTAGGCCGGGAAAACCCGATCCGACGTCACTTTCAGGGCGTTTTCAACCCAACTGTCTGACACTTGGTCCAAATCCGATGGCGCCCATTTCGGATTTCGATCCTTGTCGATGATCTGCGCCCGGATGCCTTCGTAGAAATCGGGGCCGATCACCAGCGCCCGGCAGGCGGCAAATTCCAGCTCCAGCGCCTGCTCCAGCGTCGCCACCGACCGCCCCCGCCGCATCAAGGCCAGCGCCAGTTTGAGCGAGGTCGGCGATTTTGCCTGAATGTCCCTTAGGGATTTGGCCGCAAAGTCACCCGGTTCCCGGGAAAGGCGCAACAGGATGTCTTGCACCCGATCCCCCGTGAAAACCCGGTCGATCATTGCCTGCTGATCGGCCAGCGGTGCCGGGCCCGGGTCTTTGGCGATTGCGCCAAGGCGGGCCCGCAGGTCACGCTTGGTGGTCGTCACGGGCAAATCGGCCAGCATCGCGATCACCTGATCCAATTGGTCGGCGGTGCAATGCAGATCGGCAAATCCGACAAGGATCGCATCCGCCGCGCCCAAGATCCGGCCGGTCAACCCCATCCACGTGCCCAACTCGCCCGGTGCGCGTGGCAAAAGCCATGTCGCGCCCACATCCGGCACAAATCCGATCCCGCATTCGGGCATCGCGATCTTGGACCGCTCGGTCACGATGCGCAACGCGGCATGGGCCGAAACGCCGATCCCCCCGCCCATGACAAGCCCGTCCATCCACGATACAAAGGGCTTCATCATCCGGTTGATGCGGGCATCCAGCCGATATTCATCGCGCCAAAACGCCATGGACGGGCCCGTCACATCGCGCGGGGCCTCATACAGGCTGCGGATATCGCCCCCTGCGCACAGTCCCCGATCCCCCTCTCCGGTCAACAGAAAGGCCGCGACATCCGGATCACAGGAATAGCGGTCAAGCGCGGCATCGATTTCGCGCACCATGGTGTGGGTCAGGGCATTGATCGCCTCTGGCCGGTTGAGCCGCAGTCGAACCAGACGGCCAACGCGTTCAACGATGACTTCCGACACGATCATGCCTCCGCGATAAGAACGCGGGCAATGATCAGGCGCATGATCTCATTGGTGCCTTCCAGAATCTGGTGCACCCGCAAATCGCGCACGATCTTTTCCACCCCGTAATCGGCAAGGTAGCCATAGCCACCATGCAACTGCAAGGCACGGTTTGCCACGTCGAACCCGGCGTCGGTTACATGCTTTTTGGCCATGGCGCACAATTGCCCTGCGCGGGGCGATTTCTGATCCAGCGCCGTGGCCGCCCGCCACAAGAAGGTGCGCGAAACCTCAAGTTCGGTGGCCATTTCCGCCAAGGCAAACTGCAAGGCCTGAAATTCGGTGAGCTTCTGACCAAAAGCCTTGCGCTCGCCCATATAGGCCAAGGCCTTGTCAAAGGCGGCTTGCGCCCCGCCCAAGGAACAGGCCGCAATCGAGGTGCGCCCCCCATCCAAGGCGGCCATGGCCAGTTTGAACCCGGTACCTTCGGCCCCCAACATGGCGCTGGCCGGCACGCGGACCTGATCCATCTGCACCGTCCGGGTGGGTTGGGCGTTCCAGCCCATCTTCTTTTCATTGGCGCCAAAGCTGAGCCCCGGCGCATCCTTTTCGATCAGAAAGGCGGAAATGCCTTTGGGTCCCGGCCCGCCCGTGCGCGCCATGACAACGTAAAGATCGGTGGCCCCCGCGCCCGAGATGAACATCTTTTGCCCGGTCAGCACGTAAAAATCGCCTTCCTTTTCGGCGCGGGTTTGCAAGGCCGCCGCATCCGACCCCGATCCCGGCTCGGTCAGGCAATAGCTGGACAGCATCGCCCCCGAGCAAAGCTGCGGCAGATAGGTCTGCTTTTGCGCATCGGTGCCAAAACGGTCGATCATGGTGCCAACCATGTTGTGAATCGACAGATAGGCCGAAATGGCCGGGCAGCCCTTGGCCAAGGCCTCATAGACCAGAACGCTTTCGATCCGGCCAAGGCCCGACCCGCCAAACCGCTCGGACACCATGATGCCCCCCAGACCCAGTTCGGCCGCACGGCGGATCACCGCGACGGGAAAGACCCGGTCCCGATCCCAATCCAGCGCATGCGGGGCGATTGCCTCGGATGCAAAGGCTTCGGCCATTTCGACAATGGCGCGGTGTTCGTCGTTCAGTTCAAAATCCATGGTCTATCCCATCAGTTCCACGGCCACGGCCGTGCCTTCGCCGCCGCCGATGCACAGGCTTGCGACACCGCGCCGCGCACCGCGCGCCCGCAGCGCGGCCAAAAGCGTGACCAGGATCCGCGCGCCCGAGGCCCCGATCGGATGGCCCAAGGCACAGGCCCCGCCGTTGACGTTGACCCGTTCGGCCGAGAGGTCAAGATCGCGCATGGCCGCCATCGCAACCACGGCAAAGGCCTCGTTGATTTCGAACAGATCGACGTCCTTTGCCGCCCAGCCAGTCTTGGCGAACAATCGCTTCATTGCGCCAATCGGCGCGGTCGGAAACAGGCGCGGTTCATCGGCAAATCCGGCATGCCCCACTATCCGCGCCAAAGGGGTCAGCCCCTGCGCTTCGGCCCGCGCTTCGGTCATCAGCACCAAGGCCGCCGCCCCATCGGAAATCGACGAGGAATTGGCCGCCGTGACGGTGCCGCCGGGCCGAAAGGCCGGTTTCAACAGGGGAATCTTGTCGGGCCGCGCATTGCCCGGCTGTTCATCAGTGGCAAAAGCGGTCTGCCCGCCTTTGCCCGCCACCAAGACGGGCGCGATTTCGTCCTGAAACCGCCCCTCGGCAATGGCACTTTGCGCCCGCGCCAAGGATTGCAGCGCATAATCATCCTGCGCCGCACGCGTGAATTGATAGGCTTCGGCGCAATCTTCGGCAAAGGTTCCCATCAGACGCCCCTTGTCATAGGCGTCTTCCAGACCGTCAAGGAACATGTGATCGATCACGATACAAGATGCTATGATGAGACATACAGAGTCTACTGTATTACACCCAGATGGTGCTACATTACCAATGTGGATGTCAGACCCTAACTCTCCTATAGCTAAGATTATGTTTCAGTTTATGAGATTCCCTATAGCAGCTTACGAACAATTATCGTTAAGAGGTTTAACTGAGTTTGATGCTAAACAATCAATTGGTATTGCTGCCAATATGGCATTCTTTACATTGTTAGCTCAAATAAAAGACTTAGGA
>JALQUQ010000255.1 GCA_023263735.1 Paracoccaceae bacterium
ATCTACCGGTCTCGGGCGAGCCGCAGGAAAGCGGCCTCAACACCGGCGAGATGGGCTTCATCCGCGACACGGAAGTCCAGCTGACAGCGCGTGGTCGCCCCTTGGTTGCTCAGCACCACATCGGCGAACTCATGCCGCATGGTTGCCAGCTGCTCGCCCAGGCGTGCCGGCGGAATCGGCTGCCCGTTCAGCAGGCAGGCGGTCGCGTCTTCCACCAACACGTCGGCGGGGCCGAGCGGCGTCATCAGCACCTGCGTCAATGCACCCACGGGCTTGCCCCGCAGCAGCAAGGCAGGCTGCCGCACCGGATGCTGCTCAAACCGGTGCTTGCGAAGCGCCTCCAGCTCCAGGAACGACTGAGAGCAATGCTCGCAGGCGTAACGAATCGGCGGAGGCGGCACATAGACGTACTCCCCCAGGCCGGTCGGCTCGTGAAACTCGGCGTAGCCGGTGTGTATGACAGCTCAAGTTTTCTTTACCTTTGAACAAAAAGAGACAGAAGGAATTCTTATTCCCAACTCTGCCATTGGCGTCAGTGTTGGGGAGGAAAACAGCCTGCCCACGCTGGCCTCCTCGACCCGGTCGATGCGCTTGGTCGCCGCGATCTATGGGTTTCAGCCGCTGACCGGGCCGCTTTGACGGGCGTCCCCTGACACAGGGTCCTGCGGCTCAGTCATAGCTGAGCCGCGTCGCCTTGCCGCGAAAGATCGTATAGGACAGCGCGGTATAGCCAAGGATCGCGGGCAGAACGAACAGCGTGCCCCACAGGATGATCCGCAGGCTTTCAGGGGCCGAGGCCGCCTGATAGATCGTCAGCTTTTCGGGCACCACATAGGGGTAAAAGCTGTAGGCCATGCCCGAAAAGCCCAAAGCCATCAGCCCCACCGCCCCCGCAAAGGGCACCCAGGCAAAGCGGTCCTGCGCCGTGGGCAGATGGCGGAGCGCGATCCACAGCATCGCGATCAACCCCAGCGAGCCCAAGGGCAAGGGCGCCAGCACGATGATCTGGGGAAAGTCGAACCAGCGGTCGAAAATCCGCGCGCTGACCAAGGGCGTCGCCACCGACACCGCCCCCATGCCCAGCACAACCCCCCAAAGGCCGCCCCGCGCCCAAGCCACCGCCTTGACCTGCAACGCCCCATCGGTTTTCAGGATCACCCAGGCCGCGCCGATGAAACTATAGGCCACCGCCAGCGCCCCCGCCGTCAACAGCGCAAAGAGCAGCGGTCCGAGGCTCCAGTCCAGCCCCATCACATAAAGGCCCAGCATGAACCCCTGCGACAGCGCCGCCATCAGGCTGCCCGCGAAAAACGCGCCATCCCACAGCGGCTTTTGCGGCAGGGGCGCCTTGGCGCGGAATTCAAAGGCCACGCCCCGCAGGATCAGCCCGATCAGCATCACCGCCACCGGCAGATAAAGCGCGGTCAGAATGGCCCCATGCGCCGCCGGAAACGCCACCAGCAACAGCCCGATGGCCAGCACCAGCCAGGTTTCATTGGCATCCCAGAACGGGCCGATGGCGGCGATCATGCGATCTTTTTCCTCGGGCGCGGCAAAGGGGAACAGCAGCCCCACCCCCAGATCATAGCCGTCCAGAATGACATACAGCAGGATCGACACCCCCATCAGGGCGGCAAAGATCACGGGCAATGTGGTGGCATCCAAGGTCATGGCTCACTCCGCAGGATAGGGGGCGGGATGGGGGGCAAGATCGCGCCGGGGCTCTTCGCGCACCGGCTTTTGCCCGGCCGCGGCCCGGCGGGCCAGATAAAAGACCACCCCGACATAGGCCGCCAGCAGCACCGCATAGACAAAAAGATAGGCCAGCAGGGTCGACAGAACCATCGTCCCCGGCACATCGGCCACCGCCTCGCGCGTGGTCAGCACGCCCTGCACCAGCCAAGGTTGCCGCCCGATTTCGGTGGTGTACCAGCCCGCCAAAGTGGCCAGCCAGCCGACAAAGGTCATGGCCACACTCAGCCGCAGAAACGGCCGGGGCAGATCCTCGGCCCCGCCCCGGCGGCGCATCAGGATCACGCCCAGCCAGCTTAACCCCAGCATGGCAAAGCCCGTGCCCACCATGATGCGAAAGGCAAAGAACAGCGGCGCCACCGGCGGATGCAGCGCCGTGCCATCCGCCGTCACGAAATCGTTCAGCCGCGGAATGGCCCCGTCCAGACTGTGGGTCAGGATCAGGCTGGCCCCATGCGGGATCGCGAGTTCAAACCGGTTTTCCCGCGCCGCCTCATCGGGCAGGGCAAAAAGCACCAGCGGCACATTGCCGGTGCTGTCCCAATTCGCCTCCATCGCCGCGACCTTGGCGGGCTGATGCTCCAGCGTGTTCAGCCCATGCAGATCGCCCACAAGGATCTGCACCGGGATCAGCAGGGCCGCCAGCGTCAGGCCAAAGCGGATCTGGGTGGCCGTGGTGGGGGACCGGTCGCCGATCAGACGGCGATAGGCCGCAACGCCCGCCACCAGAAAGGCCACCGTCACCCCCGAGGCCAACAGCATATGCGCCAGACGATAGGGCATCGAGGGGTTGAAAATGATCGCCCCCCAATCGGTGGCATGCACCACGCCCTCCCGGATCTCATAGCCCGCGGGCGTGTGCATCCAACTGTTCAGCACCAGGATCCAAAAGGCGCTCATCGTCGTGCCAAAGGCCACCAGAAAGGTCGCCAGAATATGCAGCCAGGGTTTCACCCGCTGCGCGCCAAACAGCATGATCCCCAGAAAGACCGCCTCAAGGAAAAAGGCCGTCAGCACCTCATAGGCCAGGAGAGGCCCGGCCACATTGCCGACCTTTTCCATGAATCCGGGCCAATTGGTGCCAAACTGGAACGACATGGTGATGCCCGACACCACCCCCATCGCGAAGCTCAGCGCAAAGACCTTGACCCAAAAGCCATAGGCCTCGATCCATTTCCGCTCTCCCGTCGCGGCAAAGCGCCAGCGAAAGAACAAAAGCGTCCATCCCAAGGCGATGGTGATGGTGGGAAACAGGATGTGAAACGAAATATTCGCTCCGAACTGAATGCGGGACAGGATCAGCGGGTCCATTTTGGGCTCCTTTGGCGTCTGGCACAGATAAGCCCGCCGCGCCGCCCGCACAGAGGGGTGCGACCCCACGCCCCGTGAGACAGCCCGCCACATTGACCCCGGCCCCGGATAAAGCCGCCCCCCATTCTCTCCCGCCCTCTTCTTTCGGGGGATGGACAGGGTCTGGCTGCGGCCTCTAGTCTTGGGGGTCCAGTCGTGCCGGTCCGGCGTGGCGGCACCGGTGGGAGAGGCGATGCGACGGTTATGGCTCTGGGGATTGGTTCTGTGGGCGGCCTTGTGCGGCCCCCTCTGGGCCGAGGGGCGCCATGCGCTGGTTGTGGGGCAGGACCGCTATGCCCATCTGCCCCCGCTGAAAAAGGCCGTGAATGATGCCAAATCGGTGGCGGCGGCGTTGGAGCGCGCGGGTTTTGCCACCGATCTGGTGCTCGATGCCGATGTCGATCACCTTTTGACCGCCCTGAGCGCCTTTGGCAGCCGCCTGTCGCCGGGGGATGAGGCGGTGTTCTTCTTTGCCGGGCATGGGGTTGAAATCGACGGCCAGAATTATCTGCTGCCCACCGACATGCCCGCGGTCGAGCCGGGCCGCGAACTGGTGTTGAAACGCCGCTCGCTGGTGCTGGACGATGTGCTGGCCGAAACCACGGCGCGCGGGGTGCGGGTCAGCCTGCTGATCATCGATGCCTGCCGCGACAATCCCTTTCCCAAACAGGGCGGCCGCTCGGCCGGGTCCACCCGTGGGCTGGCCCGGGTCGATCCGCCGCAGGGCACCTTTGTGCTGTATTCCGCCGGGGCGGGCCAAACCGCGCTGGACCGGCTGGGCGAGGAGGACAGCAACCCGAATTCGGTCTTTACCCGCGCCCTGCTGCCCCAGATCACCGAACCCGGGCGTGATTTGCGCAGCATGGTGCAGGATCTGCGGACCGAGGTGCGCAAAACCGCCGCCCGCGTGCGCCATGACCAATTCCCGGCGATCTATGACCAGCTTGAAGGGGCGTTCAGCTTCATGCCCGCTGCCGCCGCGGCCCCCGCTGCGGCCCCAACCGCCGCCCAAGACCTTTGCACCCGCGCCCGGGATGATTGGGATCTGGTCCAGACGACCAAAAGCGCCGAGGTGCTGGGCGATTACCTGTCGCTTTACGCCGATTGCAAGCTGATGGCGGGTCTGGCGCGGGAACGTCTGGCCGCGCTTGGGGCCCCGGCCCCGGCCAAGACGCCCGCGCCCGCCGTGAAAGCGGCGGCTGCGACCCCCCCGCCGCCCAAGGCCACAACACCCCCAACCCCCGCCAAAACGCCCGTTCTGACCGTTGCCCCCGATGGAAAAGGCGATTTTCACACGATCAAAGCAGCCGTCGCCGCCGCCAAACCCGGCACCCGG